>SYAK01000248.1 GCA_005788935.1 Pseudomonadota bacterium | reverse complement strand
GTCTCTATTCCGATGAGTAGCGCGGTGGAATCTCTAAATGCCAGCGTTGCAGTCTCAATTGCGCTCTACGCAGTTGATAGAAAAAGAGCAATTAAGTAGAGGTCAAAAATGTCCTATAACCTCTTTATCGCACTCGGTGATTCAATGACTGAGGGCATGCAGGATGAGAAGATAAAGGGAAATTATCGCGGCTGGGCAGATCGCGTCGCTGATGTTATGGCCAGCAATTATGAGAACTTCACTTATGCCAATCTAGCAATTAGAGGAAAAAAAGTTGGCCAGGTATTAAGAGAGCAGGTTCCAGTAGCAATTGGCTTAGTAAATGGTCCAAGCACAATCATCTCCTTTCATGCCGGAGCTAACGATGTAATAAGACCAAAATATGACCCAGTAAAAACCTTTGCAGAGTATGACCAAGCAGTACGAGCACTTACTAAAAGCGGAGCAACAGTTATGCTCTTTTGTGTCCTCGAGGATTCAGGTGCAAAGACACGCGCAGCAAAAATTTGGAAGCTCAGGTTTGAAGCAGGGCCTTGCCAACGGGGACCTGGACGATCTTGCCCGTGCGCTTGGCGACGTCGCCGTCGCGGATGAGGTCACCCTGGCCGAGGAGCGCGACACCGACGTTGTCGGCCTCGAGGTTCAGCACCATGCCGCGGACGCCGTTCGGAAACTCGAGCAGCTCGCCGGCCATGGCGCCCTCGAGACCGCTCAGGCGGGCGATGCCGTCACCGGCCTTGATGACCGTGCCTGTCTCCTGGACCTCGACCTTCTTGTCGTAGTCGGTGATCTGGGCCTTGATGATCGAGCTGATTTCGGCGACGCTCAGATTCATGATGCTCTCCGCGTAGTTACGGGGATATTCCCCGGTGACGACGTTGGCAGGGGGACTTGGGCTGATGCGATCCGGTCGCGGTTCGGGTGAACCGCCACGAGGTTCAGGGGGCTTGCAGGCGCTCGCCGAGTGAGGCGAGCTGCGACTTCAGGCTGCCGTCGAGGACGGTGTTGCCGAAGCGGACGATGACTCCGCCGAGCAGGGTGGTGTTGACACTTGCCGTGACGGCCGCCGTCTTGCCGGTGAGGCGTTCGACCTCGGCCTTGATCTTCTTCTGGTCGGCTGCGCTCAAGGCGACCGCGCTCTCGACCTTGACGTCGAGGCGAGCCTCCTGGGTGGCGACAAGCTCGTCGAGGACCGAGAGGACCTCGGAGAGCAGGCCGAGGCGGCCGCGGTCGAGGAGCACACAGAGCGTGTTCCGCTCGAGCTCGGGGACGCGTCCTTTCTTCAGGACCTCGACGAGGACGACCCGGCGCGCGTCGAGGGGCCGGTTGGCGTCGAGGAGCACCGCGCGGAGGTCTGCGGACTCGGTGAGCGCCGACTCGAACGAGCGGAGCTGCTTGACGATGGTGTCGAGCTTGCCGTTCGCCTCGGAGGCGGCGTCGAAGATGGCGGTCGCGTAGCGGCGGGCGACTTGCGAGGTGCTCATGCGAACTCCGTGTCAGGCGGCGCGGCTGGAGAGGGCGGGCATCTTCTCGAGGTCGCTGACGAACGCGGTGGTCACCGCGGTCTGCGCCTTGCCGTCGAGGCGGGTCTTCAGCTTTTCCTCGGTCGACTTCAGGACCGACGCGACGAGCTCACGCTCGAGCTGCTCGCGCACCTTGGCCTGCTCCTGCTCAAGCTGGCGACCGAGGCCCGCCTCGTGGCGCTCGGAGGCGACCGTCGCCTCGTGGGCGATTCGAGCCGCCTCGCGCTCGCCATCCTGACGGAACTGCTCGCGGACCTGCGCGACCTCGGCCTCGAGACCGCTCAGCAGCGCGTCGACCTCGGCGAGGCGACGCTCTGCCTCGATCCGGAGATTGGTCGCAGCCTCGAGCTCGGCCTTGATCCGGTCGTGACGGTCTGCGAGCCATTTGCGCGCCGGACCCTTCAGCAGGTAGCCGAGGAGGGCGACGAGGATCACAAAGTCGATGATGTAGAAGCCCTCGATCTTGAACGAGAAGTCACCATCTCCAGCGGCGAGGGCCGGAGGCGAGGCGACGAGCGTCGCGGCGAGGGTCAGGACTGCGTGGCGGAGGGCGCGCATCTTCACTTGCTCCCGATCATCTTGGAGACGACTACGTCGGACAGCGCGTCGGCCTGTCCAGCGAGTTCGCGGCGGGCGGCGGCGGCGGCGCCGCCGAGAGCGCTGAGGCTTGCGGCGTGGCGACTGTCGGCGTCGGCCCGGGCGGCCGCGATGCGAGCGGAAGCGACCGCTGTGGCAGCGTCTCTCAGCTCGTCACGGACCCGGACCGCGTCCTTCTTGGAATGGCTGAGGCGCTGCTCGTAGTCGCGCTTGCGCTCGGCCACCGTCAGATCCGTCTGGCTCGCACCCTCGCGCGCGCCGCCGGTGCCGGCGTGGCGGGCCTCCTGCGCCGCGATGAGGGGCTTCATGACGAGGACGTAGAGCAGGATCGCGAACAGCAGGAACAGCCCGAGCATCAGGAACAGCGACTTGTCGATGTCGACCATGCCGGCGAAGGCGACGCCCTGTTCGAGCGAGGTTTCGAGGGGTGCGGACAGCGTGGACATGCGCGGAGGCTCCATCTATGGCGGGTGCCGGGCTGTGGCGGGTGCCGGGCCAAGAGCCCGGGAGCAGGCTCCCGAAGGCGGCGCCGGGCTACCATGGCTGCGGAAAAGGCGTCAAGCGCTTCCGCGCGTGGTCGGCGTCGTGGTCGTCGGTCGTGGCGCGCTCGCCTGTCGCGCAAAAAAAACGGGGCCCCGGAGGGCCCCGCTTCATCGGTCATGAGACCGTTGGCGTCACTCGGGCTTGCAGAAGCCGAACGACACGCTCTTGTCGGCGTAGGCGCCACGGCGCTCGCCGCGGACCTCGGCCTGGCAGGTCGTGCCGTTGCCGCACGCCGACTCGCCCACCGTGCACAGCTCGGTGCAGATGCCAGTCGTGCCCGCGTCGTTGGTCGGCCAGCAGAGGCCCGAGGCGCACGCCGTCGCGTCGGCGTTCGGGTCGCAGGCCTCGCCGAGCGCGACAGTCGGGGCCGTCTCGCCGTCGGCGTAGACCTGGCCGCAGAGGTACTCGACCTCGGCCTTGACGGTCGGGTCGCGCAGGACGGCGTTCGGGAAGCAGGCCTCGTTCGCGGCGTCGCAGGCGTAGTCGCCCGAGCAGTCGGCGAGCGAGCCGTACTGCGGAACGCAGAGGCTGATGAAGGTCCAGACGGTGGTGTCCGTCAGGCTGGCGCCGCGGCTGTAGAGGTACGAACGGCACATGCCGCTGAACGCCTCGTCCTGGATGGTCACGCCGCCGCACTCGGCCGACGCGTCGCAGAGCTTCGAGCAGAAGCCCGCGCTCGTCGCCGTGGCGCCGAGGCAGAAGCCCGAGTCGCAGTCTTCGTTGCCCTGGCAGAGGTCACCGAACACGCCACCGTTGTCGGGGTTGGCCACGCACACACCGGCCGCGACGTGCGGCGCGTCGGCGTCGGGACCCTCGACGAGGAAGTACTCGCAGGACTCGGTCGCGGCGCAGCCAGCCGTGCTGGTGCAGCTGGTCGTGTAGCCCGGGAAGCTCAGGCACATCTCGAAGGGCAGCAGAGCCTCATCCTCGCCGTCGTCGTTCGTGTCGACGGGGAACTCGAGCATCGCGCACTTCTGGTCCTTGTCGCCCGCGCAGTCGCTGTCGTCGCGGCAGATGGCCGAGCAGAAGCCGCCGAAGCAGTAGTCCGAGTTCGCGCAGGTGGCGCCCGTGACGTCATCCTCCGGGTCGCTGTCGCAGGCGTCGCCAAGCCCGGCGCCGCCCTCGGTCTCACCAAAGCAGAGGTTGTCGGGGCCAGAGGCGTCGCCTTCCTCGCCGTTCCAGCCGAAGCGGCAGTAGAAGCCCGTGCCGCAGTCAGCCTCGGTGGCGCAGCCCTTCGGCCAGCAGAGGGGGAACTCGGGGCCCGCACCCTCCGCGAAGATCGTACGCGGCTCGCCACAGGTCCACGCCGAGCAGTCGACGTCGGTCGTGCAAGCGATGTCCGTGCCCCCGCACTTGCCCGCGACGCAGCCCGTGCCCGGGAAGTTCTTGGTCGTGTCGCAATCGCTCGCGTCCTTGCACAGCGGGACGCAGCCGAAGCCGAAGCACAGGCCGTCGGCGCAGACGTTCAGGTCCTCGGCCGTCTCGTTGCTGCAGTTCTGGCCGAGACCGACGATGTTCGGATCCCAGGTGTCCGTGTCACGAACGGCCGCCACGCAGCGCTGCCCGTAGTTGGCGCCGCCCGAGACCGCGTTCGTGATCTCGCACACCTCGCCCGCGGGGCAGTCGGCGCTGCTCCCGCACTCCTCGAAGTTCGTGCCGGGGACGCAGAACGCGAGCGGGTTGTCGCCGGTGCGGGCGAAGTTGACGCAGCGGAACTTGTCGCCCGCCGGCCCGTCGACGATGTCGGCCGGGTTGCAGTCGTCCTGCGGCGCGTCCTCGTCGTTGATGTTGTCCTTGTCCGTGTCCTTGTAGATCTGGCACGGGCGGGTGCAGACGTCGCGGAGGAGGAAGGCGCCGGAGGCGCCGCCCATCGTCAGGCACGAGTCGCTCTCGCAGAGGCTGTTCGTGCAGCCCGGGTACTGGTTGGCGTCACCGCCGCTCGGGAGCTCGGGGCTGCACTCGGCCGAGGAGCCGCAGTAGGCGCCCATCGGGAGGCCCGGGAGCTCGCAACGGCCCGCGGAGTTGCACTCCTCGGGGTCGGCGCAGGTGCCGCAAACGGTGCCGGCGAAGGTGCCGCACTCGCGCGAACCACAGGGGTTCGTGGCGGTGTCGGTGCCCGTCGACGTGTCGGTGCCGGTGGTGGTGTCGGTGCTGGGGCTGTCGGTGTCCGTGCCCGTGGCGGTGTCGGTGCCCGTCGTCGTGTCGGTCGACGGCGGGGCCGTCGTCGTTCCATCATCCCCACAGCCCGCTGCGGTCACCGAGGCCACCGCAAGGACCGTGAGCAGCTTGAGATCGAATCGCATCTGCTTGCTCCGTTCCGAGATGACCGCCCGTTGCCAAGTCCGGGGACCGTGGTGGCCGCAGCGGTCGATAGTCATCCCCACGCCCTGCCGGCACCGCGCCAGACCGGGATTTCCTAGAAGAACCGGGGGCTTCGGACGCGAAGCTCCCGTCGGGGACGGCGAAGGCTACGTAAGCGGTGCAGCGCGTGTCAAGCACAACGCGTTCGCAAGCACGAACGCGTCCCGAGGTCGTGCGCGGCGGCCGAACGCGCCACGCCGTCCGGGCGCTGAGGGGGGCGCTGCGGCGATGGGGCGTCTCGGCCCTTCACAGGGCCCGCAAATGCTGGCATGCTGCCAGACGTCCTGTCGTGCCGGTGGCCAATGCGATACCGATGTTCCAGTTGCGGTCAGGTGACCGAGAGCCCCGTTGAGCTGAGCGAGTCGCAGCTTGCGGTTCAGGCGTGCATCGCGTGTGGGGCGATCGGCGCGACCACCTACTGGCCCGAGGCCGACGTCCGCTGGTGGATCGGCATCCGCGGCGAACGTCACGGCCCGTATGTGCTCGCGCAGTTGCAGGGCATGGCCGCGACGGGACGCCTGAGCCCCAACTCCTATGTCTGGGGGCCGAACTTCGCGAGCTGGGCACGGGCTGGGACGCTGCCAGACTTTGCCGGACGCTTCGTGGCGGCCGCGCCGCCAGCGGCCGAGCCTGCGCGGCCAGCGGCGGTCACCGGGCCCGCGCAGGCCCGGCCTGAGCCCGAGGTCCGGGTAGCCCCGGGGACGCAGGTCGCGGCCGCGACGCCAGCGCCCGAGGCGTCGCCCCCGACGTCACTCGATCTGAACGTGAAGGTCGCGAGCCCCTCGGTC
>SYAK01000247.1 GCA_005788935.1 Pseudomonadota bacterium | reverse complement strand
GCGCCCGCGGCGGCCCCCGAGACCGCGCCCGCGGCGGCCCCCGAGACCGCACCTGCCCCCGAGACCGCGCCTTCGGCTCCTCCTGCGGACTCCGTGACGCTCGTCGCGCGCCACCGCGACGCCTCGATCGATCGCGGCTTCACGACCGGCCACGCCGAGACCATCGGCAAGGGCAAGTGGGCCTTCAACAGTTACGAGCTCTTCCTTGCGGGCCTGACCTACGGCCTGACAGATGACCTGCAGCTGTCCTTCACGACGCTGCTCCCCATCACGTCCGACGTCCCGCTGCTGGTCGGATTGTCGCCAAAGCTCGTCGTGCATCGCAGCGACCGCGTCGTGGCAGCCATCCGCGGCAACGTCTTCATGGGGGTGGAGACAGGCTCGGGTGTGTTCGGCGGGATCGCGAGCGCAGGGCCCTTCGTCGACTACTACCTCGACGCACGAGGACGCCTCGCGCTGCACGGCGGGCTCACCGTCGGCGGGATGTTCGGCGGCGAGCTCGGCACGGATCTCGGCTTCGGACGCGGGCTGCTCATGACGCTCGAGGCCGGTTTCAGCGCCGCGGTCACGAACAACGTCAAGGTCCTCATCGAGGCGCAGGCCTTCGGCGTTCTCGGTTCGAACGGCTTCGCGTTCGCCGACGCCACCCTCGTCAACTACGGCGTCCGGTTCTTCGGCGAAGACCTTGCGGTCGATCTCGCCTTCATCCGGCCTGTCGGGGTCGACCTTGAGCCGCTCGTCCTGGGCGTCCCGTACGTCACCTTCTCGGCGCGCTTCTGACCCGTCGACCGCGGACCGGGGGCGTCTCGTTCAGCCGTGTGCGTGCGGGTGGGCGTCTCCGCCGCAAGCGTCAGCGCAGACCTCGGCCGGGCTCGCCCCGAAGTCCCGGGCGGTGAAGCCGCGGGGGGTCAGCGCGGCCGCAATCGCGCCATCGAGGCCCCCCGCAAGCCCTGCGGGCCGTGACGCCGCCGTGAAGGTGACCTGCGCCTCGTGGGCCCCGAGGTCGACCGCGACCCCCGCGACCCCGTCCACGGCCCGTAACGCCGCCTCGACGCTCGCGACGCAGCCCCCGCAGGTCATCCCGTCAACCGTCAGGCGGCGGTCTGGTCCGCTCGCGTCCGCGCGAGGCGCGAACCGCTGGCGCATCGCCTCGGCCGCGAACCCTCCGAGGGCCATGAGGAAGGCCAAGGCCGACGCCACCTCGAGCGGGTGCGCACCGTGGGCCCCGTGGTCATGGCCAAGGTGGACGGCGTGGGTCCGCAGCAGGTCGCCGAGGATCACCTCGGCCGCGAGCGCGAAGGCGAGGCTGCCGACGATGATGATTCCGAGATAGAGGGCGGTCGTGCGTGTCCCGAAGGCGCGTCGCACCGCGCCGATGGTGGCCACATTCGTCGCAGGTCCTGCCATCAGGAACACGAGGGCCGCTCCGACGGGAAAGCCCGCCGCGACGAGGCTCGCCGCGATTGGCACCGACCCCGTGGCGCACACGTAGAGCGGGACCGAGATCGCGAGCGCCGCGATGTAGGCGAGCGCGGGGGCTCCGCCGAACAACGCGCCGAGCGCGTTCGGCGGCAGCAGCGCCGCCAGTGCGGCCGAGACGAGGACCCCGACCGCCAGCCAGCCCCAGATCGCGCGGAAGATGTCGATCGCGTGGCGGATCGCTGCGTCTGCCGCGCGCCGTCCTGTGGGCCGAGGTGCGCCTCCCGATGCGGGGGTTGCGTCCGCGGGCGCATTTCCGGGTGCCAGCCGCTCGACGAGGAGGCCGCCGACCAGACCGGTCACGAGTGCGGCGACGACCTTCAGGATGGCGAACGGCCAGCCGAGCATCGACGCCGCGACGAGGATCGAGTCGACACCGGTCTGCGGCGTCGCGACGAGGAACCCGACGGCCGCGCCACGGCTTGCGCCATCGCGGGCGAGCCCGATGCCAGCCGGGATGACGCTGCAGCTGCAGAGCGGCAGCGGTACGCCGATCGCGACCGCCTTCAGGACGCCCGACGGGCCCCGCAGATGGCGCGCGACGAGGCCGGTCGGGACGAGCGCGTGCAGAAGTGCAGCCACCGCAAGGCCGAGCAGGAGCCACGGAGCAAGATCGAGGGTGGTCCCCCACGCCGCCTGAAAGAAGGTCGTCAACAGGGCCATGGGTTGACGATGCCGTCACGGCCGCCCCGACGCAAGGGGCAGGTCGGCCGCATGACACGCTTGACGGGGCGCCGCGTGAATATCGCCGCCCCGTCAAGCGTCCCGTCGCGGTCATGGGTCGAACCCGGAGGTCATCCATGCCCGCCCCGAAGCTCCCGCCGCATTTCTCGACCGCCCTCGTCCTCGCCCTCGCCTGGCCAGCCGCCGCCTGCGGCGAGGATGTGACGGGTCGCGCCTTCCGCTTCGATGACCCCGTCGAGGCCGACCGCACCTTCCTCCCGGTCGGTGTCACGTTGGAGGAGCCCTCGCCCTGCGAGGCCGTCGACGCGAGCGCCGACGTCGTCTGTTGCGTGTCCGACGCCGACTGCGACGACGGTGATCCCACCACGGTCGACCTCTGCGAGGGGACGGGCTGTGTCCACACGGCAAACCCGGACGCTTGTACGTCGGATGTGGACTGTGATGATGGAAACGCCTGCACCGCCGAGGTCTGCCTTGGGCCCGACGGGCGCGCGATCCCCGCGGGCGAGGCCGGGACGTGCGCCTTCCGCGGTGCGACCGAGGGTCCCTGCTGCGTCCCGGGTGCGGTCGCTATCGCCGACTTCGACGCGGGCACGCTCGGCGGCCTCTACGTGACCGACAACACCGAGACCGGCCGCTTCTGGCGGACCGACGGGACGCGGACGACGGGGGGCGACTTCGCGCTCTACTGTGGCGACCCCGTGACCCAGACCTACGCCGCAGACGGGCGCGTCAAGAGCTCGGCCACGACGCGGCCCCTCGAAATCCCGCAAGGTGGCCTGACCGAGCTGGTCTTCGACGTCTTCAAGGTGACGCGCCCGGCGCGCAACTTCGATGTCCTGCAGATCGCTGTCCTGCGTGACGAGGGCCTCTTCCCGCTCTGGACGTCGCGCGAGCTGCCAGAGGGCGCGACAGGTGGCGCCTGGCAGACGCTGCGGGTGCCGCTTGGTGATTACGCTGGTCAGGCGATTCAGCTGCGCTTCATCTTCGACTCGGGTGATGCACCGCCGCCTGGCCTCGAGGGGACCTACCTCGACACGCTGCGCCTCGAGACGCGCTGCGACTGAGCGCGTGCGCTCACGGGGGGCGCGCCAGCCGCCCTGCGTCGAAGAAGGCCGCGAGCTCGCTTTCAAGGTGCGTGCGCGCCCCGCTGAGGGTGACGCGACCGTTGTCGAGGAAGACGAGGTCGTCGGCGAGCCGACTCACGTCCTCGCGTTGGTGGGTTACCAGGACGACCGTCGCGCCGCGTGCCAGCTCGGCGAGGATGACGGTGTGAAGCCCTTGAAGAGATTCAGGATCAAGCCCTGTGAACGGTT
>SYAK01000246.1 GCA_005788935.1 Pseudomonadota bacterium | reverse complement strand
GGCGGGCGCCGCAGGAGCGGCGGGCGCCGCAGGAGCGGCAGGCGCGACTGCACCAGGTGCCACGACACCCGCCGGGGCCGCAGGCGCCCCCGGAGGCATGGCGTGGTCATGACCGTCGCCAGGTCCGTGTCCGCCACCGAGATGCCCCTCGGCGGCGGGCGCCATCGGCGGGGGCTCGGGCAGGAACTTCTCGACCTTGGCCGTCTTCTCGAGCTCGGCCACGAGCTTGCGACGCTCGGTGAAGAACTTCTTGTTCTGGAGGCTCTTGACGATCTGGTCCTTGACCTCTTCGAACGGCTTCTTGCGGTCCTCGCGCTTGTCGGTGACCTTGATGATGTGAAAGCCGAAGCGGGTCTTCACGGGGTCGCTGACGGAACCGACCTTCATCTTGAAGGCGACGTCCTCGAACTCCTTGACCATGCGGCCCTCGCTGAAAAAGCCGAGGTCGCCGCCCTTCGACGCCGCAGGCCCCTCACCGAGCTCGGTCGCGACCTTCTCGAAGGCCTCGCCCTTCTTGAGGCGCGCCTGCGCCTGCTTGACCTTCTCCATGGCCTTCGCCTCGTCCTCGGGCGTCGCGTTCTCGGCGAGCTTGATGAGGATGTGCGAGGCCTTGATCCCGGCCTTGTCGGTGTAGAAGCGCTCGTTCTTGTCGTAGAAGGCCTGCGCCTCCTCGGGGGTCACGCCGAGGTCACCCTTCTTCTCGAGCAGCAGCTCGAGGGCGCGGCGCTCGCGGATGCGCGACTCGATCGACTCCTTCGTCACACGGCCGTGCTTGAGGTAGTTCTCGAACTGCTCCTCGTTCTGGAAGCGCTTCTTGTACTCCTCGAAGCCCGCGGCCACGTCGGCGTCGGGGACGACGATCTGGGCTTCCTTGATGGCCTGGTTGATGAGCTCCTGCTCGATCATCCGCTTGAGGATGTTGTGCTCGATGCGGGCCACCCGGTCGGCCGGGATCTGGGCGCCGCGGGCCGTGATCTTGTCGACCTCCTCGTAGAAGGCCGTCGCCGGGATCTCGACACCGTTGACCTTCGCGACAGGCCCGGTCAGGCGCTCGGGCGCCTTCGGCGTCTCGTCGGCCTTCGGGGCCTCGGGCGCCTTCGGCGTCTCGGGGGCGGTCACGGCAGGCTTCTCGACGGGGGCGGGCTCTTCCGACTTGCCGCACGCAAAGAGCGCGAGCGAGGCCGCGGCGGGGAGGACGAACGAGGTGGCAATGGGCAGGCGGTAACGCTTCACGGGGCCTCCACAAGCAGACGCATTGGGTCAGGTTTCTTCAGCTGGTTCGCGATGCAACGGGGGTCTCTCGGACCACGCCCGACGCCGCGCGGCGGCGGACTATATCGACCCGGCCCCCGCCTGACAACATGAAAGCGGGCAAATCAAGGCGGAGCCGCGGCGCGCATGAACGTGCGAGGGGCGACGCCTCATCCCGGAGTCCCGAAGAGCGCGCCGCGGCCTGTCAGGGCCTTGACCCCGAGAAGTCGCAACGGCCAGGAGTCGGCAGGGCCTCGCAGAGCGCTGGCACGCGGATGACCGGGTCCCCCGCCCAGAGGCTGGCGACGAGGTCGATGAACTGCTGTTGGGCGGCGCGCGCGGCGTCCGTGTTTCGGATTGTGAACCCGTGAATCGCGTTGGGGTCGGTGCCTGGCGCAATGAATTGCGTGACCGCGCTCCGACCGCGGACCTCATCGGGGCTCACGGCGAGGTCGGCGATGGGGCTGACGGGTACTCCGAGGTGCACCGCGTCGAGGGCCGTCGCGACGAGCTCGCTGCCGATGTTCGGCATGACCGGATCCCCGATGCTGATCTGCACGGCGAAGATCGGCGCCACGGCGCGACGGTCGACCCAGACAGCGCCGTCCACCCGGTCCCAGACGTTCTGGGCCATCGCGCTGACGAGCTGGATCTCGGGCACGGTCGGAAAGCGCTGGGCGAGCGCGTAGGCGAGCAGGTCATACAGCATCGACTGGCCAAGCCAGTGCGTGAAGCCAGCCCCCGGGACATTGAGGACCCCGCCGACGATCGATGGCTCGAGCGAGGCATAGACGAGTCCCGTGACGCCTCCGAGCGAGCCTCCCGCCCAGATCGGGCTGTCGAGGCGGGGACGGCGGCCTGAGGCCGGGTTCGGGGTCCCGAGGAGACTGTCGGCGGCGAGCCGATCGGCGAGCGGGCCCCCGAGCGCCGCGTGGATCGCGGCGATCCCCGCCTGAGCGCGCATCATGCCAGACGCGATGATGGCGCTGCCGCCAACCGGGTTCGCGAGCGCGGCGACGCTCGTCCCGATGTCATCGGCGGTCCAGCCCTCGATCTCGATGCCGACCTTGGCCGCACCCGCGCCCGAGATCAGGGCGTCAAACGAAGTGTCGTTGACGTCACCGCCCGCCCCATGGCCGAACAGGACGATGCGGTAGTCTCCGGTCCCGCGCGGCAGGACGACGCGGAAGGGCACGTCGTACGGGGACGCCCCTGGCTCGGGGAGGCCCGTGATGCGCCCTGTCACGGTCGCGAGGAAGGCGGCCTCGGGCGGCGCTGGCGTCAGGGCGTCAACCTCGACCGAGGCGGTGCCGTCGACGACCGCACCGCGAGCGGCAGCGGCGAGGGCGAGGAGCGGACCGCGGGGATCCTCGGCGCTGCGGGTGGTGAAGTCCCAGACGCGCGCGACGTCGGCGAGGACCACGTCGGTCTGCGCGAGCAGGGCGCGAGCGGGGGCGTGGTAGGCGAAGAGGGCCTGCTCGTCGGGGGTCTCGGGAGGCGCGAGGCCGAGCGCGACCCGCGTGACGCGGTTCGGCTCGAGGGCGCCAGCACGAACGCTCGGCAGGCGCGTGACGATGACGAGGTGCTCCGTGGCCGGCGCCATCGGGCGGCGGACGTAGCCGACGAGGGCGGCCGGCCCATCGAGTTCGACGGGCGGGAAGAGGCGCCCCCGCACGAGGAGCTCGCGGCCGAAGCCATCCCCGGGTTCGGCAGCGAAGACGCGCATGGCGACCGCCGCGACCGCGGGGTCCACGTCACCTGGCGCGGGGATGACGATCGGGCTGACGCGCGAGAAGCCGTCGGCCCCCTGCATGGCGTCGAGCGGCTCGTCCTCGGGCAGCACGTCATTCGCGAGCGCCATGCGAAGACCGGTCCGGGTCGACGGATCGGCGGTCAGGAGGCGATTCGACGGCCATGGCAGGAAGCAGTGGAAGGGCTCGACCGGGTCACAGCGCGAGGTCAGCGGGGCCCGGGCTCCCGGGATGCGGGGCGGGAGCGGCGCGGGGGGAGCGGCGTCAGGCCCGTCTGGCGCGTCGACCTCGTCGGCCGGGTCGGCATCGTCGGCACCCGCGGCCTCCTCGACGTCGGCAGAGGGGAGGTCGGCACCGGCATCGACACCGGGCGCGTCGCCCTCGGGCGCGGTCATGGCATCCGCAGCATCACCGCCGCAGGCGGCCAGCGGGAGCAGCAGCGCGAAGACGGCGACGAGGTGGGGGCTGGGCCGGGCGTGGTTCGGGCTGAGCGTCAAGCGGGGCCTCCGCGTCGTTGGAAGGGGGCCCAGCATGCGGGGCGACGGTGACGGGCGCAAGGGTCTCGTCAGGCGGGCTTGAGGTGGGCCAGGCCGCCCGAGCGCACGAGGGTCTGCAGGTCGTCGTAGCCACCGACGAGGCGACCTTCGACGAACACCATCGGCACGGTCCGCCAGCCCGTCGCGTCGCTCAGGCGCTGTCGCAGCTCGGGGTCCGCCGTGAGATCGACCTCATCGAATGGCAGTCCGAGACCGCCAAGGAGGCGCTTGGCCGCAACACAATACGGACAGATGCGGGTCGTGTAGAGCACGATGGGACGTGCGGAGGGGTCGGGAGGCGTCATGGGATGAATCTCCTCAGGAGCAACGGGGGGCGTCAGGGCGGGAGCGATCGCTCGGCTCCAGAGACAGGCGGCGGGGCCTCGAGGTCCCGAAGGCCCGGGAGGCCGTCGGCGTCCCGCCCGATCGTGAGGGTGAGAGGGCCGCGCGGCGTGTCCCAGACGAGCTGCTCCGGGGTCGCGCCCACCAAGGGCGGGCGGAGGGGCAGGCGGGCGGCGGCCTCGAGGTGGTGCTCGAGTTCGAACCACGGGGGGCCACCTGGCAGGACCGCCACCTCGAGGTGCGGGGCGGACCCGCGATGCCGCACGAGCCAGGCTGCGAAGATCGCGAGATCGATTGGGATCGTGCGCGTGCTCGGCGTGAGCAGCGCGAGGTAGCGGGCCTCGGACCTGTAGGGCTCCCACTCTGCGTGGCGCTCGGCAAGAAGCCGGGCCGCAAGCGCCCGGGCCGTGGGAAGACCCGCGAGGGTCGTCAGGCCGGCGAGCGCCTCCTCGCGGGCACCGCGAGCCGCGGCGTTCCGCGCAAGAAAATACGTGATGAAGGGGTTCTCCGGCGCGAGCGGCGCGAGGGCGCGAAGGCGATGGTGGGCCAGCGTGAGGCGGAGCCCTTCTTCGATGGACAGGATCTCGCCGAGCTCCCGGTGCTGCAGCCCCTCGCGCGGCGCCCGCGCCTCGCGGAGCAGGGCCGAAAGCGTCGCCCCGTCCCCGAGCCAGCGCAAAAGCACCGCGTCGGGACGCCCCTCGGCGAAGACCACGACGCGCAAGGCCGCCTCGCCACGCACAGGCACGGCACAGACCGCGTCGACACATCGGACCGACGCCACCTCGCCGAGTCCACGCCGGAACGCCGAGAGGGCGGCACGTGCATCGCGGCGCGCGGCCTGACCCAGCGCGCCGACGGCGGGACCATCCCACCACAGGACAGGCGCGAGATCGGGCGGGACGCGACCGCGAGCGACCTCCCCGAGCCATCGCGAGGCGTCCGCGTCGACGAAGGCCTCGGGCGGCGCGTCCGACATCGTCCACGCTGCCCCACGGGACCGGGCCGGGCGCCAGCCATCCGCCACCACGAGGCGCTGTCCCTCGGCCGCGACCACGACGCGCCCGACGGCGGGTGCTCCCGGGGTCCAGGCTGCGCTCCCGGCCTCGGAGGCGTCGCCGTGGTCGTGGTCGTCGAGGGTCGTTTCTGGCTCGGTCAGCTCGGGAGGCCTCCCACCGCCGGGCTCGGTCGGCGGGACAAGCCCGCGGTGAGCGAAGGTCGAGCGGGTGTCGTGACAGCGCGCGCCCGGATCGAGCGGCTTCACGCAGCTCGCCACGAGGAGCGGCGGGAGGGCACACAAGAGGCGGTAAACGACGTGCATCGGGGCCAAGCCTAGCAGGGCCCGCGGCCGCGCGCGACCATGGCGCGCGACTTGACGGACGCGTCGGCTGCGTCGACGCTCCTCGCCCCATCCGTCCGAGGTCGACGCGCCCCATGGCCGAGCACCGCAACTACATCACGCCCCGCGGCTACAAGCGCCACCGCGACGAATACCAGTGGCTGCGGGTCGTCGTGCGCCCCCGCATCGTGGAGGAGGTCGCCCACGCGGCCTCGCTCGGCGATCGGTCGGAAAATGCCGAGTATATTTACGGAAAGAAGAAGCTGCGGGAGGTCGACCGCCGGCTGAGGCACCTCGCGCGCCGCATGGGGGCCTGCGAGGTGGTCGATCCGGCGATCGATCGGGGCGACACGGTCTTTTTCGGGGCGACCGTGACCCTCGCCTGGCCCGACGGCGCCGAGCGGCGCTTCGAGGTGATCGGCGAGGACGAGATCGAGGCCGCCTCGGCGGACAGCGCTCAGGGCGGCGAGGCCGGGCGGATTTCCTGGCGGTCACCACTCGGCCAGGCCCTGCTGCGGCGGCGGGAGGGGGACACGGTCAGCTTCCGGAGCGGCCCTGAGGCCCGCGTGGTGCGGCTCGAGATCCTCGAGGTCGCCTACCTGTCTCAGACGGCCGATCCACCCTCGGACTGGGAGCAGCACCAGGCTGAGATGCGGACGCGCGCGGCGCTGCGCGGGGAGAGCGTCGTCGAGCCGCCGCTCGACCTCGCGGCGCTCGAGGACGCGGCGGAGGCGGACGACGCCAACGAGGCCCGGCCCGAGCCTGCGGCGGCCAGCGAAACCTCGAACATGGACGTGGCGTCCGTGATCGTCGCGGTGGGCTCCCGATAATCCTGACAAGGTGTCAGGGATCCCGGCTGCGGCGCGGCGTAAGGCGGGCGGTGGCGCCAGCCTTCGGGCGGGGTGCGCGAGCGGCGCGGGCGGGCTTCGACCCACGGCCAGGCTTGGACGTGCGGGCCGCCTTGCCCCGGCATTTCCCCTTGAGCGCCAGCGTATAGGACGCCGCCCGCGGAGGCCTGTCCCCGCGCGGGTCCTCGACCTTCAGCACGACCTCGGTGTCAAGCGAGGCCCGGACGGTCGTGATGCCCCCGCGCGAGCTCCGGGCGCTGACGCCGCGGCCGATGGCGGCGAGACGGCCGCCCCAGCCGCCACGCTGCGACTTGAGCCGCACGTCGAGGACGTCGCCGGCGTGAAGCTTCACGACGAAGGCGTGAGCATCATACCGCCCGCTCGAGAAATCCTCGGCGTAGGTCTTTTGCGTACACGCATACTCCCCGCGCCGCACGAGGACACGCCCGACATCATCGTCAGCCTCGTCGTCGGTCTCACCCGCGTCGTCTGCCTCCGCCGCGTCATCGTCGGAGGCGGATCCACGGCGCGGCACCCCGCGGGCCGCAGCCGTGCGGCTCCCGAAGGTCCCGGGACGCGGCGGGGTGGCGACCTTTGACACACCGTCTCCGTGCGTAGGCACAAACTTGTATTTGTTGCTTTTTTCAACGGTCGTGGCTGCGAGGTCGACGTCGCCGAGGCCCGTCGGGAGCCCCTCGCAGGAGGCGGTCGGAGGCAGGCCAACGAGAGGCGCTACGTCGACCCGATGACCGCCCGGGGCCTCGATGTCGAGGTGAAGATGCGGCGCCGACTCCTGGACGCCGGTGCCGCCCATCAGCGCGAGCTCGTCGCCGGCCTCGACGATGCGCCCGGGGTGCATGTCAGGGTGGATGGCGCCCATGTGCATGTAGCGGATGATGTGGCCCTTCAGCGGCCCGTCGACGCCGCGGGCCACGATGATGTTGCCCGAACGCCAGCGCCCCTTGCGGCGCGTGAAGAAGGCGACCTCGCCGTAGCCCTCGACGAAGGCGCGGCGCGGCAGCACGGAGCGGCCGCGCTTGACGGTGCCACGCCGAAGGTCTGGCGTGCCGAAGAGCTCGGGGTTCTGATCGCCGCGTCCGATGAAGACGATCTCGGCCCGCGCCATCGAGCGGATCGGAGTGCCGAGCCCCCAGAGCGGCCCGAGGCCGCCGAGGTCGATCCCCTCGTGGTGGTGGCGCATGCCCCGGATGCAGCGCCCGAAGCCGCGGAACATGCGATCGGGCGGGTAAGGCGCGGCGATGCCGTCGTCGCGAATGCGGGGGCGGTAGAAAGGATCGCGCGGATCGGCGAGCTGCGGCCCACTGCCGCGCGGCGGAGGCGTGTGGGCTGGCGCGAGCGGCACTTCGACCTCGTCGGGCGCGAGCTCCTCGTCGCCTAAGCCCTCATCGCCGTGGCTCGACGCGACCTCGGGGTCGTCCGCGTCCGCCGAAGCCGAGTCCGCCACAGGATCGCGCCCCGACGTCTCCCGCCCGGTGGCGGCCGGTGTCCCTGCGACGCTGGCGGCGTCGCGCGGGGAGCTGCTGCCCACGCGCGTCAGGAAATCACGCGATGGGCTGCTGCGCGTCGGGGCCGCAGGCGCGCTGGGCAACGACACCTCCGGCCCGCTGGCCGACCGGGGCGCGGGGTCGGGCAGCGGCTCGTAACGGACCTCACCCGACCCGGCCGGGTTCGCGAGCGGTGTGGGGGAGCGCCCGCGCACCCCACGCTTCGGACGCTCGGAAGGCGGCGCGTCACGGCGAGCCGGAGCCGGAGGTCGCACAAGGTCGTGCGCGGCCGTGTCGCGCCCGCGCGCAGCGACCGGGATGACCTCGACGCGCGAGCCGGTCGCCTCTTCGTGGGCCTCGTAGCGCCGGACATGCGGACGCCATCCACCCGAGCAAGCCGCGAGGGCGACGGTGAGGAGGGCGGCGGCGAGCGCGCGGGCGCACGCGGCGGTGAGGCGTGACGGCATCGGGCGCGACGCTAGCCCGGGCGATCGGAGGCGTCGAGAAATGTCCACCTCGCGGCCCGCGCCCGCGCCCCCTTTGCCAGCCGCCTCTCCGTCCCTACCGCTTGTCTTGCGGCGTTGCGGCGTGTTAGCTGCCGGCGCTGGGGGGGATCACCGACTGGCCGTATCTCCCCGGACGCCATCCCGCCCGGCCAGCCGCACCGTTGCCTCGAGAGCGCCGCCATGATCATCCGCAAATCCCGGACTGAAATTGAGAAGATGCGCCTCGCGGGTCAGGTCGTGGCCGACGTCCACAAGGCGCTGCGGGACATCCTGCGGCCAGGCCTGTCGACGCTCGAGCTCGACCGCCTCGCGGAGGCGAGGATCCGCAAGGCGGGCGCCATCCCGACGTTCAAGGGCTACCCGGCGCAGAGCGACGCGCCGTTCCCCGCGACCCTCTGCATCTCGATCAACGAAGAGATCGTCCACGGTATCCCTTCCGCCGAACGCATCCTGAAAGAGGGTGACATCGTCTCGATCGACTGCGGGGCGACGCTCGACGGCTACGTCGGGGACTCGGCCTGCACGCTCATCGTCGGTGAGACCCACCCCGAGTGGCGGCTGCTCGTCGAGCGGACGCGCGAGAGCCTCTACCGCGGCATCGCGGCCGCGATGGCAGACAATCGCATCGGCGACATCGGGCACGCGGTCGAGTCCTACGCGCGCACGTTCGGCTACGGCGTCGTCGAAGACTACTGCGGTCACGGGGTCGGGCGGCGCCTGCACGAAGAGCCGCAGGTCCCGAACCTCGGCGTGCCGGGCACGGGCAAGCGCCTGAAGGCTGGCTGGTGCATCGCGATCGAGCCGATGATCAACCTCGGGACCCACGAGACCGAGGAGCTGCCAGACAAGTGGACGGTCGTGACGGCCGACCGCAAGCCATCCGCGCACTGGGAGCATACCATCGCCATCACCGAGGACGGCCCGATCATCCTGACCTCGCGCGGGGATGACCCGCCCGGCCCCTGGATTCCCGGGACCTCTCCGGTGACCTGACGTCCGCCAACGCAACGGAGCCCTCTCAATGTCCAGCCTGGTCATCGAACGCCTGACACAGCTCCTCGCCTCGGTTCGCCTCGCGCTGACGGTGGATCCGGTCTCGGGAACTGTTCGCATCCGTTGGGAAAAGCGGGACTTCGACGTGGCGGCGCTGCCGCTCGACGACCTCGATGAGGACGCCATGGCCGGTGAGCTGCTCGCTGTCGCGGCTGGGCTCGAGGCGGCCATCAAGGCGCCTGGACGGGTCAACGTGCCGGGCGAGGCGCTGCGAGACGGGGTCAAGGCGCTGCTGCCGCGCGTCGAACGGGGCCGCTTCGTCGCGGCCTATGATGCGGTCAAGCTCGGGCTCGGGCTCGGCCCCGAGGCCCGCCTGCTCCACGCACCGCTCGGCGGCGGGCTCGTGGCGGTTCACGTCGAGGACGAAGGTTGGAAGTTCACCCACTTCAACGTCGGGCGGTATGCGAGCTGGGATACGACGATCGGAACGGTCACGAGCGCGGCCCGCTCGAACCTGTATCACCGCGAGGCGCTCGATCACCTCGCGTGCGAGGTGCGGGTGGGCGACGGTTACGACGCGGGGCGCCTCGTCCTCGTCGATGACGTCTACTACGACCGCGGCGGACCCGATGGCGTCGAGGTCGCGGTACCCCATCGTGACCTGTTGATAATCGCGCCGCCGGGCGGCTCCCTGTCACGGCCCGCCGTACGGCAAGCGTACGATCATGCGGCCTACCCGATCTCACCTGCGGTGTTCGTCTCCCATCGGGGGTCGCTGCGCCTCGCGGACTGAGTCGACCGCGGCCTTCAGATCGCGAGCTTCGCCACGACCGGCAGATGCCGACTGCCCATCAGCGGCAGCGGCATCGCGGGCGCGACGACTTCGACTTCGCGTGTGAGATAGATGTGGTCGAAGGCGTGCTCGGGCATCTCGGCCGGGAAACTCGGGAAGCACTCTTCGCCAGCCGCATTTCTGAGGTAGGGCCCGAGCTGCAGCATATCGGGGTCGTCCGCCTCGGCCTGGAAGTCGCCGAGCGCGATGAGCGGCGTCGCCTGGGTCTGGGCGTGGCGCACGACCGCAGCGATCTGGAGCGCGCGGTCGATGGGGTTCGGCGAGAGCTGCGTCACGAGCACGCTCATCGGGCCCTTGGGCGTCACGACGGTCGTCGACAGGATGCCGCGTTGTTCGTCCTTGCGCTTGGGCAAGCGGTGGCGGGTCCACGGACCGAGCGGGACACGTGAGAAGAGGGCCACGCCGAGCGCTGGGCGATCGTCGGGGGTCGGCGCTGAACGGGGCTCGGTCGTCCCGGGCGTGAACGTCTGGGTGGCGGCGAAGCGGAAATGGCCAAGCCCGCTGTGGCGCGACAGGAGCTGGGGCTGATTGCCCTCGGCGCCCTCGAACCAGTCGATCCCCACCTCCTGGACGGCGACGATGTCCGCCTCGGCCATGATGTCACCGAGGGTCTTCAGGTCGCTGTCACGCCCGAGGCGGATATTGTAAGTCATCACCGAGAACTGCATCGGACGGAATCCTTCGGATACCTTCGCGGAAACCCGGACGAGGTGGTCGGGCGGACGCGCTGGCGGCAAGCCGGGACGCTCTTCCCTTGATCCTATCGCGTCTGAGCCCGGTCGACAAGCCGACTCGCGCGGCAGGGCGCGTTGCAAGGATGCGCGGGGATCAGGCGAGCGCGCGGCCTTCACGCAAGGTCAACCACGGATTGCGCGTCGGGACGCCGTGGCAGACGCGCATCTCGCCGAGGGCTGGATCGACCACGACGACGCCGTTCGTGTTGAGTCCGTCGAGGTCGTCGCGGCAGATGGCGTTCGCGCCGTCATCCGTATCGGCGAAGAAGTCCTCGAGGGTGGCGCGCGCGATGCGGCCCCCGTGAGCCTCGGCGAGGGCCTCGAGGCGGCGCTGGCGGGCGAGCGAGGAGGCCCCGGGGGCAGCACCCTCGATGGCCTTCACGTCCGGGTGCAGGGCGTGGTTGGCGTGGACGGCGAACGCGGTCTCGGATGTCAGGTCGGAGCGGAAGACGCGGCGCGCGCTGCACTCGAAGCCAGCGGCCTGGCCGTCGGCCGACGCGAGCCAGTAATAATGGGCTCCGGCGCGGTGGGCACGGGTGATGACGCGGGCCGCGTCGTCGAAGGTCCGGCAGCCGAGAGCGGCGTGCAGGATGGAGAGGTAGTTGACGCCCGCCCGGGCATCCGTCGTGCGGATGTTGGTGGTCCCGACCGCGAGACCGGCGTCGTTGAGCCCGATGAGGCTGAGACACCCGTCGGTCGTGAGGGTCCAGGTCTCGGGGGCACCCGTCGGGGCCCGGTGGACCGTGATGACGTGCGGCAGGTTGTCGGTCGCGAGGTCCCAGGTCTGCCCTGCAAGGACGCGGCCAGCGGCGGTCGCCGTACCGTGGACGAGGATCGAGGTGCAGCCGTCGGCCTGCGAGGTCTCGGGCCAGGCGAGGCCGTCGCGGAAGTCCGTGAGACCGTTCATGGCGAGGACCTCGATGAGCGGCATCGCGGCGCCCTCGGCGATGCCGACGAGCTCGTCCCAGCCCGCCGGATCGAAGTCGCGCGTCAGCGGGGCCGAGCGCTCGGCAAGCGCGAGGAGGTCGGCCACCGTCGCCCGCTGGCCGCCGAAGCGCAGCGCCTGCTCGAGGGCGTTGCGGACGCGGAGATCGTAGAGGGCGGCGATGGCGTCCCGGCAGGTCTCGCCGAAGGCCTGCCCGATGGCTCGTGGGGTCCCGGAGAAGCTGTAGCTGCGCATGGCCTGATCTTAGCCCACTGCATGGCGCGACGAAAAGGGATTTGCCATCGCCCCCTCGCACGGCGATGATGGTGTCCCATGTCCTGTCCCCTCGCCTCGCCTCGCGGCCTCGCTGACCGCCTCACCGTCCTCGCCGCCGCGGCCCTCGCCCTCGTGGCCTGTGGCGATGCACGCGACGGCGCGAGACGCGACGACCCGGACGTCCGCGACGCGGTGGCGACGACCAGTGACGCAGGCGACCTGGACGAGGCTGGCGTCGAGCCGGAAGACGCCGCTGCAGAGGACACCTCCGTCGATGTCGAGACGCCCGCTGGCGACACCTCCGAGGAGGTCCTGCCGCTGCCGCCCGCACCGCCCGCGGTCTGGCTGACGGTCGCCGAGGTGCCACGAGAGATGAACGGCAGCGTCGACTCGGTCGCGTCCCCGCTCAGTTGGCGCCTGCGCGTCAACCGGGCCCACGTGACGCTCGACGCGTTCGCCGAAGCGGGCAGCGGGCCCATCGCGTGGTCCTCCGCGACGCTGCGCTGCGATGACGGCGGCGGGCCGCGCGACATGGGACCGCTCGAGGTCCTGAGCCCCACCCGGGCCCGGGTCGTGGTGGGGGCGCTGAGCCCGTTCGCTGACGGCGCCGCGGTCGTCTGCACGGTGACGGCCCCGCTCGATGGCGAGGCGCCCGCGGACGGACCCGCCGTGGCGACCGCCGCCATCGCCTTCGACGCTGCCGAGCTGCCGCCCGAGCTCGACCCGTTTCCAGCGGTCGAGACGTGGCTTGTCACGTTCTCGCGCGACATCTTCCACACGACCATCACGCCGCGCGGGGACCAGACCGCCTCGGTCGTGTCGGCACACGTACCAGAGGGTGACGGCGTGCGCGACCTCGACGAGGCGCTCTTCGCCCTCGGCCTCGGAACGCCCGCGAACCCCGACGCGACCGCCATCATCCGGGCCCAGCTCGCGCGCAACGTCGCAGCGCTGACCCGCCGCTTCTACGAGCTCGACGACCCCCTCGGGCCCCGCATCGCCTTCGTCTTCGAGGGCGAGCCCGAGGCAGAGCCGCTGCTCGCCCTGTCGGCCGCCGAGCTCGACGCGCGCCGTGTCTCGCGCATCGCGGTGGGTGGCGACGGTGCTCTGGCGGATCAGGCGGCTGGCACGTTCGGACGGGCCTGGATCGACTGGAACAACCAGACACCTCAGGACAACACCCGCCACGGGGTTGGCGTCTTCCCGACAGCCCTCGCGCGCGCGGCCTTGAACCAGCCCATCGCGGCGCTGCTGCTCGGCGACTGCCGGCCAGACCTCGGTGGCGTGCCGTTCGGCGCGGACGCGGGCGATCGGCACTTCCTCGGGCAGGACGGCGTACCGCCCGACGTGCCCGAGGCCTCGCTCGCGCGGGCCGAGCTGCACGACCTGCTGATGCGCTTTGCAGCCCTCGGCATCGCGTCGATCCTCGCCCACGAGGTCGGACACAGCCTGGGCCTCGTACCGCCAGGCCCGACGCCGCAGGGTCTGTTCGCCGAGGTCGCGGTCGACTTCGTGGCCGCTGTGACGACGGCCGCGCACATCGACACCCCCGGCCTCAACCTGATGCAGACCGGCGGCGCCGCGAGCATCGGAGAGATCCTGGGCGGCGCCGAACCGCGCTTCGAGCCGCTCTCGCGAGCCTACCTGCGGCGGATGCTCGTCGTCGGCCCGGTGGTCGAATAATTCCCAAAGCATTCAACATACGTATTTGCCTACCCGCCTCACGCCCTCGGAGCTCTCCATGCGCCGTCCCCTTCCGCGCGCGGTCCTCGCCGCCGCCTCCCTCCTCGCGACCGCCTGCGGGGACAGCACGACGACACCATCGCCGACGACCGCCGAGGCCGGGACCCTCACGGGCCCGGACGCGGGCGCAGACACCACCCCTCCAGCCCCCCCGCAGCCCGCATGGAAGCATGTCGGGCCGGTCATGGCCGGACCCGCCAGACCGGCCACCTTCCCGCTCTTCGTCGAGCGGACCGCGGACGTCATCGCCCCAGAGACGCGGCTCGGAAACGGGCGGGCCATGGTGGTCGACTTCGACGGAGACGGGCGCGACGACCTCGTGGCGCTGCCGACGGACGCCGGTATCGAAGCCCCAAACAGCCCGCGGTTCCTGCGGAACACGACCACGCGCGGCGGCACCTGGTCCTTCGAGGACTGGACCGCACGCTCGGGGCTCGCTGGGGAGCCGATGGTGCTCCTCGTGTTCGGCGACATCGACAACGACGGTGACCAGGACGCCTTCTCGGGGACATCCTTCCGCAGCGCGCCTGCCGAGCCAGGCCTGTGGCGGAACGACGGGAGCGGCCACTTCGTCCGCGAGACCCTCCCCGGGCTGCGACCGCATCGCAAGACGCCTACGATCTACAAGGAAATGTCAGCCGCGACGCTCGCCGACTTCGACCGCGACGGAAACCTTGACCTTTACATCGGCTTCTTCAACGACGGCGACCTCAACAGCAACTACTACGCCCCGAGCCAGGACGAGCTGTACCGCGGCGACGGCTTCGGCAACTTCGCCATTCAGACGCTGCCAGACCAGCATAACCCACTGACTTCACAGGTGAACCCGGATTACGCCGGCGTCGCCCGCCGCACCTACGGGCTGTGCCCGGCCGACTACGATGACGACGGCGACCTCGACCTCTTCGTGAACAACTACGGCGCTGGGCGGCCAGCGATGGACTCGGAGCCGCTCTACTGGGACTGGAACCTCCTCTGGCGCAACGACGGGGTCATGGCCATGACCGACGTCGGGGTGGCCTCGGGCGTCCACGCGACCATGCGGGGCATCGGCGGGGTCGAGGAGGAGAAGCCGGTCGTCATGGGCGGCAAGACGTACCCCGGCCCGATCGGCGGCAACGGCTTCGGCTGTCACTGGGGGGACTTCGACAACGACGGCGATCTCGACCTCATCGTCGGGACCATCGCCCACCCCGATTACAGCCAGACGGACCGAACGATGCTGCACGTGAACCCGGGCGGCGAGCCTGGCAGCCCACGCGCCTTCACCGAGGAGAGCGCTGCGCACGGACTTGAATATTACGAGGACGAGCTGCACGTCTTCTTCATCGAGCTCGACGGCGATGGGCGGCTCGATCTCGCGGTGAGCCGCCTGCGCGGCGGTTCCAAGCAGGAGTTCTACCTGCAGGGCGCCGACGGGCGCTTCGCGATGAAGTCGTGGACCGAGACAGGGGTCGACATCGCGCGCCCAGGGCCGACCCTGTGGCTTGACGTCGAGGGCGACGGCGACCTCGATTTCTTCATGCCACAGAGCGCCACGGGCCGACTCTTCGAGAACCGGGCGGCCGACAACGGGTGGCTGAGCCTGACGCTTGTCGCGAAGGGGCCCCGAGACGCGACGGGCGCACGCGTGACGCTGAAGTCCTTTGTCGGCCCGCAGATGCGCGAGGTCATTGGCGGCAGCGGCCACTACAACACGCAACAGAGCCGCGAGGTGCTGTTCGGGCTCGGCGGGGACTCGGGCGCCCGCGAGGTGACCATCCGCTGGCCTGACGGCGAGGTGCAGACGCTCGGCGACGTGCGGGCGAACTTCGCGCTGAAGGTCGTCCAGGGAGGTGACATCACGGTCCTTGCGAGCCCGGCCCCGACGGCCGAGGCGCCTTGACGCGGGACGACGCTTGGGGTCTGCTGCGCCCGTCGCGGGTCCACCGCGCCTGAAGGAACCCCGATGCAGATAAACCTGCCCGCCCTGCCACTTCCGCGCCTCCACAGCCTCTTCGCCTTCGAGCACGCCCGCGGCTTCGCGGCGCTGCTCGGGCCCGTCCTGCTCGGTCAGTGGCTCCTGCCGTGGGGCGGCGGGCTGTGGTCCTGGAACCTGGGCGCTGGAACGTGGTGGGGGCTGCTGGCCGGGGTTGTGCTCACCGCGCTCGCCTTCGCGCCGATCCCGGATCTCAAGCGCGGCCACGTCTTCCTCGCGACCGCGGTCCTCGGGGTCATGGGGCTCGGGTGGACAGGGGCCATCCTCGGCGCGGGGTTCTTCTTCTTCCTGTCGAGCCTCGGCCTCTACGGGCTCGCGACGGTGCTGACAGCGCTCATCCTCTGGAGCCGCAACGGGCATCGCCCCTTCTACGAGAAGCTGCTCCTCGTCGGGCTGGGGGCTCTCGGGCTCGGGCTCATCCTGCCGATGGGGTTCGGTGTTCCGCTCGCGCGCATCTTCTCGCACCTCGGCGACGACGCGCCCAACATCCTCGCGCGGCTCCTCTTCACCCTGCTTTCCCTCGGCGCCCTCGGGCTCATCGCCCTCGTCGTGCTGAACGTGCTGCTGAAGAAGGACACCGCAGACCGCGCCCAGGTCGAGCGCCTCGCTGTCGCCCTGTCCTACCTGCCCGTCGCCGCCCTGTTCATCTACGGATTCTTCTCGTTCTTCAGCGTCTTCGGCATCGCGATGCATCTGCTCATCACCATCGGCGCGAGCCTCTTCCTGTCGGTTCATGCTGCGGTCGTGACGATCGAGCGCGCGGACGCAGGCGAGAGCTTCCAGGCGCTCATCGCGCGGTCCTGAGCCGGATTTGTGACAGACTATTATGCCAGCCTCGCGTCCCACCCCGACCCAGCGCGCCAAGTGGGGTGGGAGAGCCGGCTGGCGCAACTGACACGCTTCGCTGCGGTGGCCGCGACGTTGCGGCCCGAGGACGCGGTGGTCGACGTCGGCGCCGGGCTCGGCGACCTGACGCGCTACCTCGCACACACCCACCCCCGCGCGCGCTGCACGGGGGTCGAGGCCCGCCCGGCCTTCGTCGCGCGAGCGGCCTGCATGGCGCCGCCGGTGACGCTGACGCTCGGGCGGCTCGGTGACGGCCTGACGCTGCCCGAGGCCGACGTCGTGGTCGCGATCGGGGCGCTCGTTGACGGACGCCCGCTGACGGACGGTGGGACCCGGCTCGGGCGCGTCCGCGCGATGCTGACAGCGCTCCTTGGCGCCGCGAGGCGGCACGTCGTCGCGATCTTCGCCGCCCAGGAGGGGCTCGAGGCAGACCCCCTGCGCGCCGCCGACCCCGCACTCGGAGGCCTGCGCGTGAACGAGCTGTCATGGATCCTGCCCGACGGCTTGGCGGCGCAGGTCGTGACCGACGTCCTCCCGAGCGACCTTGTGGTGGTCCTCGCCAAGAACGCGGCCGAGCTGCCGGACCTGCCCAGTGGCGAGGCGTTGCGGGACGCGGCGCGAAACCACCCGATGGCGCCAGCCTGTCCCATCGAGGCCCTGCGCTTCGCGCTCCTCGCCCGGGAGCGCGCGCGGGCGGAGACGCTGCTCGCGAGCGGCCGACGCGACACCCGACTGGTGCGGGACCCGGCTTGGCGACTGCTCGAAGCCCGCTACGCGCTGCTGTCCGACAGTCCCCAGTGACAGTGGCGCCTGTTCGCACCGGGCGTGACGCGGATTTTTCGAACGGGGACGACCGCGAGGCTGGACCACCCCCCACCTTCGCATTAGCTTCCGCCGCATGACGATTGCGGCGACAGCACGGTGGGCGTCGGGGCTCGGAGCGATGGTCGCGGCCTGCGGCGCGTCTGGCGAGGGCCAGATGCCGAACGACACGGCCGAACGGGTCGTCGAGGCGCTCAACCGCGCCGACCTCGACGACTACCTCGACGCGATGCCGAGCCCGGCGCAGCTCGCGCAGCACTTCGACTGCCCGCCCGAACGCGCGCTCGTCGCGGCCATCGAGCGCACCCGCGAGAATGCTCCCGGGCTGCTCGACGCGTGGCGCACCGCGGGGGTCCGCATGTCGCTCAGCACCTTCGATCTCACGCACGCCGAGCACCTCGCCCTCGCCCCAGGTGACACCCACCGCGACTGTCTGGTGAAGGCGCCCGTCCAGGTGGTCACTGTGGGCGTGACGCTCGAGATGCAGCGCGAAGGACGCACCGAGAAGGTCATCGAGGCCTGGCCGTTCTGGCGATTCTCCGACGATCCGGCGTGGTATCAAGCCCGCTTCTGAGCCCTGACGGAGCTATCCATGCCCTGCCTCCGCCCGACCGCCGCGGCCGCCCTCCTCCTCCTCAGCGCCTGCAGCCGCGAGGCGCCGCCTGCGCCAGCCCCGACCGCTCCCGCCGAATCGACGCCCGCGCCAGCGCTCACCTCGGACACAGCCCCGACCGCGCCCCCCGTGACTCCGGTGGCCGCTCCCACGTGCGAGCCCGCCGAGGTCGCGACGGCCGCCACGACCTTGCGGCTTGACACGGTCCGGCAGGGACCGGCTGGACAGGTCCGCGCCTGCGGCGACCTCGCGGAGGGACGCGCCTGCCTCGTCATCGACCCCGCGACAGGCCGCCGTGAGCTCCTCCGCCTGCCAGACGGTGACGTCGACCACCTCCCGGCCTGGCCGCCTGGCTTCGACGACGGGTTGCGAATCGAGGACGAGCGTCCGGTCACCCGCGTCTGTACGCCCGCAACCCAGGGCTGCAAGGTGCTGCATCCGGACCGCGCCGCCACGGCGCGCTTCAACGCGGATCGGACGCAGTCGGTGTTGACGGTCGTCAATGCCGAGGGGGCGGACGCGGGCGGCAAGACCCTCTTCGTCCATGACGTCCACAACCAGGGCGAGCGCCTCGCGGTGAAGCTCGACGGCGCCTCGGTCGGAGACTGCAGCTTCGCGCGCTTCGTGGGGCCGAACCTCGTCATCGGCGTCGGCCCCTGCGACCCACCCGCCCGCGGCGCGGTCACCGCGTGGCTCGCCGAGCCGCTGACGGGCAACCGCATCGCACCGATCGGAGGCGAGGCCGCACCTGTCGGGCTGCAAGATGGCCAGTTCGCCAACCTCGCGGGAGACCGCTGGGCGTTCCGCGCGGCTGACGGGGCGAGCCTCATCGTCCAGGACGTCCGGACGGGGGCCATCGAGGCCGCGATCGAGCTCGGGGTCACGCCGTCCGCAACCCGCAGCGCGGCCTTCATCGTCGCGACCAGCCCTCAGGAGGCCCTCGTCGTGGCACAGGCCCCAAGCGCACCTGTCACGGCGACGCGTGTCGACCTAGCGACCCGCAAGGCGGTCCCGCTGTCGGCCCCGCCAGCATGCCCCGCGCATCCCTGAGGCAGACGCGCGCGTCTCAGCCCGCGTTCAGGATGGACGACGGCCCGCCTTGCATCCAGCGCGCGGTGGCCGCGAGGCCCCTGACGAGGGGGGACGCGAGGGTCAGGCCAAGCTCGGCCTTCAGTCGGCCGATGTCCGCGCGGGAGTGGACGATGTCACCCGGACGGGCGTCCGTGCAGGTCACCGGGACCTCGCGGCCTGTGGCCTCGCGCACCGCCGCCGCAAGCGCCGTGAGGCTGATCGCATGTCCAGTCCCGACGTTCAGCGCCGCTCCGTCGCGCGGCCCGCGAGCGAGCGACGCACGAATCGCCTGCACGACATCGCCGACCCAGACAAAGTCGCGGGTCTGCGCGCCATCGCCGAAGATGACGAGGGGCTGCCCGGCCACGGCGCGCGCGATGAAGATCGAGATGACGCCCGCGTAGCCGCTCTGGGGGCTCTGACGCGGTCCGTAGACGTTGAAGAAGCGCAGGTTGGCGGTCGGGACACCGTGCAGCTGCGCGCTCTGCCGCGCATAGTATTCGGCGCCAAGCTTGTGGGCCCCATAGGGACTCTGCGGCTCGCAGCGGGCCTCCTCGCGGGCGGGCAGCGGCACGTCCCCGTAGACGGCCGCCGAGGACGCGAGGACGACCTTGCGCGCGCCCACGGCACATGCGTAATCCAGGACGTGAAATGCGCCATCCAGATTGATCGCGCGGTCGGCCATCGGATCGCGGATCGAGGCTGGCACCGAGACCTGCGCCGCGAGGTGGACGACCGCTGTGAGGGGCCCCTTCGCTGCCGTGAGGGCTGAGAGCTGGGGCCCGAGCGCGCGCCTGACGTCGCCCTCGATCAGGGTCAGCCGGTCGGAGGCCGCCGCGAAGGCGTCGGCGAGGTTGTCCCGCGAGCCCGTCGACAGGTCGTCGAGCACGGTGACGCGGTGCCCGTCTTGCAGCAACCGCTCGACGAGGTGCGAGCCGATGAAGCCGGCTCCGCCGGTCACGAGGATGTGAGACAACTGCATGGGATATCCCTTCGTGGTGGCTCAGGTGCCAGCAGCCTGCAGCGCGGCCTCGACGCGGGCCCGCCACGCTGGCGGAAGGACCGGGGCGTCGACCTCGTTGAGCGCGACGCGCGCGGCCCCGCCGTGACCCTGCCCGATCTTCGCGAGCAGCGTCGCCATGAAGACGTCTGGCGTCCGCGGGGCGAGGCGCGACCAGTCGAGGACCTCCGCCCAGTCGCTGAGCTCGGCGGAGGCCACGGTGATGACGCGCAGCGCGAGATCCCGCTGGTCCTGTGCGAGGTTGCGCGTACCACGCGCCTGGAAGGCGAGGCGGCGTGCCTCGTGAAAGTCGCTGGCCTGGAACGCGTTCGTTGCCTCGGCGAGCAGCGCATCCGCCGCCGAGTCGCGCGCGGGTGCGCTCGGCGCGGCACCCGACGGGCCGCGGAGCAGGCGCTGGTTCTCGAGCCCCCACAGGACGCCGAGAATCGCGAGCATCGTGGACTGGATGACGAAGAGCCCGACGACGACCGCGCCCGCCGAGAGCACGAGGCCTGTCAGGTGGACGAGGCGCTCGGCTCGCGCCTCGGGCTTGATGACGCGCAGGAGGCCAAGCCGCAGGAGGTGGCCACCGTCGAGCGGAAAGATCGGGACGAGGTTCAGGAGCCCCCACACGAACGAGTAGAGCACGAAGACGCCGACGAAGAACCCACCCGCCTCCGTCGGTGGCAGGTCGCCAGCCGCGAGGTGGACGACGCCTGCCACGCCGAGCTGCGCGAGGGGACCCGCGGCCGTGATGAGGGCCTCTCCGCCTCGCGTCGGCGCCCGGTGATGCAGGCAGAGTCCGCCCCAGCCGTGCAGGATGACCTGCGGCTCGAGCCGCAGGCGCCGCGCGACGAAGGCGTGGCCGAGCTCATGGACGAGGAGGGTCGCGACGACCGCGAGCAGCACGAGGATGACCCCCTGCCCGCCCGCCGTGCGGTGCATGTAGCCAAACCACGCGAGCAGCAGGAAGAAGCCGAGGCTCGCGCGGACGGGGATACCAGCGACCGAGAAGAGGTGAAAAGCGGCCATGGTGTGCAACAATGCACACGCGGGCGTGGCGCGCAAGGTGCGACCAGCCAGTCCCAGCCGCTCCCGGGCGCTTCCGGGGCCCAACGACCGACCGCCACGGGGGTCCGATGCGTGCCGAGCGGCGACGAGGCGCCCGTGACGGCCACCGATGATGTAACGTGGGTCTTGCGGCGCTCGCGGCCCGCACGATGTGGGAGAACACGACGATGCCGACAAGCGCGCACACGGGACGGAGCGGGTTGGCGAGCGCGGCCCTTTGGCCAGCCCTTCCGCTCGGGTCCTCCGAGGCGGGGCCAGCCCTCGCTCTCTGGCCGTTGCTTGTGGTCGGAGCCCTCGCGGCCGGGTTCGTCCTCTGGCGCGTGCGGGCGGGACGACAGCCGCGAGAGGCCCATGCGCGGCAGCCAGACAGCGTCCCACCGACCCAGCCCGCGACCGCGCCGGTCGAGCCGCTCCCAGGCCCAGCGCCAGCCCCGCTGCGCGCAGTCTTGGAACGCGCGGCAGGCGCAAGACCGCGGCTCCTCATCGCCGAGGACAACGCCGTCAACCAGCTCGTCGCCTGCCGTCTCCTCGAGCGGCTCGGCGGCGAGGTGCGCGTGGCGGGCAGCGGCGTCGAGACGGTCGCGCTGCAGACCCGCGAGCGCTTCGACCTCATCTTCATGGACTGCGCGATGCCCGAGGTCGACGGCTTCGAGGCGACACGCCGCATCCGCGCGTGGGAGCGGGCGGCGGGGGCCGCGCCCGTGCCCATCGTCGCGATGACGGCCAACGTCATGCCGGGCATCACCGAGGCCTGCGTCGACGCCGGCATGGACGACTACGTCTCAAAGCCGGTGACGCTCGCGGCGCTCGAGCGGACCCTCGCCCGCTGGTGCCCGCAGGTCGGCCGTCCGGGCTGAGTCCGACTCAGGCCTCGGCGACGGGCTCGAGGATGCGGGCGATGAGGTCGTAGTCGCCCGCCTCCACGATCTCGGCGCGCACGACGGTACCAGGCGCCGCATATCCCTCATTGATGTAGGTAACCCCATCGATGTCGGGCGCTTGGCCGTAGTAGCGCGCCTGCAGCAACAGGTCGGTCTCCTCCGACGGACCCTCGACGATGACCTCGACTTCGCGCCCGACCATGGCGGACTGCAGCTCGGCCGAGATGCCCTTCTGCAGCGTCATCAGGCGATGATAGCGGTCTTCTTTCACGATCGCCATCACGTGGTCGTCGCGCCGCGCGGCGTGGGTCCCCTCCTCGGTCGAGTACTTGAAGACGCCGAGGCGCTCGAAGCGGCTCTCGCGGACAAAGTCCATCAGCGTCTGGAAGTCCGCGTCGGTCTCGCCGGGATGCCCGACGATGAAGGTCGTTCGAAAGACGAGCCCGGGGATGCGTTCCCGCATCTTCGCGACGAGCCCCCGCGTGTCCGCTTCGGAGAAGCGCCGCCGCATGACGGTCAGCATGTTGTCGCTGATGTGCTGAAGCGGCATGTCGATGTACTTCGCGATCTTCGGCTCGGTCGCGATGAGCTCGATGAGCTCGTCCGTGAAGTTGTGCGGGTAGCAGTAGAGCAGGCGGAGCCAGTGAACCCCATCCACCTTGACGAGCTCGCGGAGCAGGCCGCTGAGCGAGGTCCCGTCCTTCAGGTCGTCGCCGTAGTGGGTGAGGTCCTGCGCGATGAGGTTCATCTCGCGGACACCCTTGGCGGCGAGGTTCTCGACCTCGCGCACGATGTCGTCGATCGGGCGGGACTTGGCGCCACCGCGCAGCCGCGGGATGATGCAGTAGCTGCAGCGCTGCGAGCAGCCCTCGGCGATCTTGACGTAGGCCTGCCACGGGGGCGTCGTGACGATCCGAGGGCTGTAGGCGTCGTAATTGTAGCCCGGGCGCCCCGCGATGACGAGCGGCACCCGCGGCGCGGCCTCGGCGACGGGTTCGGGGGCCACGGTCCCGTCCGCGCGGGCCTCCGCGACGAGGTTCTTCGCGGCCTGGCTCGTGCCAAGAGGCCCGTCGAGCAGACGCCCGATCTGCCAGTGGTCGCCCGTCCCGAGGTAGGCGTCGACCTCGGGGATCTCGACCTTCAGCTCGTCCCCGTAGCGCTGCGCGAGGCAGCCCGCGACGACGAGCTGCTTGCGATCGCCGCTCTCGGTCTTGACGCGCGCCATGTCGAGGATCGTGTCGACCGACTCCTCGCGCGCCTCCTCGACGAAGGCGCAGGTGTTGACGACGAGGAGGTCCGCCTCTTCGGGCGTATCGACGACGACGTAGTCGCGGGCCTGCAGCTCGCCGAGCATGATCTCGCTGTCGACGCGGTTCTTCGGGCAGCCGAGCGAGACGAAGTAGAGCTTGCGGGACGGGGCGTCGGAGGTCGCTTGCGTCATGGGGCGGGCGTATCCTTGGGTGGCGATGGCGCGGCTGCAGGAGCGCCCGAAGCGCGCGTGAGGTCCTGGATGACAGCCCCCTTCGGCGGCTTGAAGCTGAAGGCGTCCGTCTTGAGCCGGGTCGTCTGGTCAATGTTCGAGAAGGTGATGTGGCTCGTGTTGTCGAGCGGGTCGACAAGCTCGCTCCGGACGATCTCCCATGTCCCCTCGCGGCACCACAGCGTCAGCGAGCGGTAGTTCTGCTGGCCAGAACGCGGCACGAGGCGAAGCCCGACGAGGCCCTCCTGCTCGCCCGCCCAGCTCGCGTTGAAGCTCTCGCGCAGGTCACCCTGTCCGAAGAGAAACTTCAGCGAGTCGTAGAGCTCGGAGTCCCGGATCGGCATGCGGACCGCCTGCTTCGTCGCGACCTCATAGGCCCAAAGGATGTCGCCGTCGGAGACGTAGTGGACGCGGTCCGGGCGCTTGTAGTCCCAGCGCATGCGGCCTGGCGCCTGGTAGAAGACGCTGCCCGACTTCTCGAGCGGGCGCTTGATGTGCGCGCGGCGCACCTCCTGCCGGAAATCCGCCTTGAAGTCGGTGACAGCCCGGTAGCGGGCCGCGACCCCGTCGAGCGCCGCGTCGAGTCGGACCTTCTCCGACGCGACCGACTTCGCGGGCGTGGCGGGCGGGGTCGGATCAGCGGCGCGCGCGGAGAGCGCCGCGAGCAGGGTCAGGGCTGCAAGCAGCGGGAGGCGGACGGTGCGATCGCGCATCTTCGGGTGGTCCTGGTCAGCGGGTCCTCGGGACGCCTCGCACGTCGACGGGCCGCGTGCGGGCGCTCTACACGAGCGCGGGGGGCCGTGTCAAAGGTGGCGACACCCCGCGCTGCCCCTGCTGCAAGCCCGGGGCCGCGCCAGATATTTCCGGCCGCTCCGCCAGGAGGTCGGTGCACACGCGATTTTCGTTGCGGGGCCGCGAGGCGATCGGGTAACCTGCCGACCGCACTTTTGAACGGCGCCCGACGCGGACAGCCGTCTGGCGCAGCGACTCGAGACGACACGGAGGACAGACATGGCATCACCGAAGGGCGGAGGCGGCAAGGCGACCGCGAAGAAGGCCAAGCTCGCGCACGAGAAGCGTGGTCAGGGGCCGCAGGAGTTCGCGCAGTTCCGCTTCCGCGGGATCGAAGGCCTCGTCGAGGACAAGCACGGCAAGGGCGCCATCGTCGTCCTCGATGACAAGGGCACGAAGGGCATCGTCGACGCCGTCTACGTCCGTACGAAGGCGGACGGGACCCTCGGCATGCGCCCGTTCGCCTGCCCCGCGAGCTACGACGCGGTCGCCAACCAGGCGGCGCTCGCGCGCTTCGCGTCGCACACCGCAGGCTGAACGCCCGGATCGTGCAACAACGGCGGGAGGGCTGGAGACAGCACCTCCCGTTTGTCATTTCGGGCCAGAGGACGCGATGGGAAGCGACCCGGACACGACAGCCTCGGAGGCCTCCCCCGCGGTTCTGGACATGCTTGCGCTGCCCGAGTCGGGCGACCGCGCGCTCTCGCTCGCGGCCTTGCTCGAGGGGCTCGCGGGTGACCGCGCGGTGCTCGACGAGGGATTCGCGCGCGAGGTCGCGGGCCGCCTCGTCAGCGCCAGCTCGCATCTGACGCTCGATGCAGTCGCCCGCTTCGGTCTCGAGGACGTGGTCGTCACGTTCCAGATGGATCGCGTCATGCGCCTCGTCGTCACGGGGAATCACCCCGAGACGGGGGCCGAGGTGACGCTCCGCTGGCGAGACCGGGACTTTGACGCGGTGCAGCTCGTGGTGAGCCGGGAGGCGGTGGCGCAGCCGTACACCTTCGCGACGCTCGACTTCTCGGTGCGCGGGCGACAGGCCGTCCTGTTGCGCGCGTTGGACGGCGGCGAAGCGGGCGACGGGGTGACCGTGCGCTGCCTCGCGACGCTCGGCGAGGCGACCCATTGGCGCGCCCTCATCGGCACCACCGAGGTCGCGGTCGACTTCGACGACCTGCGCCTCCTCGACTGAGGCCGAACATGAAAAACGGGGGCCCCGTTCACCCGGAGCCCCCGTCCATCGGCGTTCAAGCGCGAGCCAGGCTCACTGCGCGGCAGGGGCCGCGCACTTCGGGTCGGTCGTCCGCTTGTCGATGTTGAGCATCATGTTGAAGCAGTAGGTCTGCGCGAAGCCGGTGCCGCTGACCGCGTCGTACGGCCTGAGCGGGTTCGACAGGACGTTGTCCGGGTTGTGGCGCGAGAAGAAGTAGCCCGCCGGATCGAGTCCGAGCGCACCCTCGTTCAGGAAAAAGCCGGCGCCTGGCCCGCTCGCCGGCTTCCAGCGCCAGGCCCACACGGGCTTGCCGAAGGCGTTGACGTTCTGACCGAGCGGCTCGACGAACTTGGACGTCAGCGACAGCCCGTCGCCGTGCTCGGCGTCGCGCCCCTTGTAGCTGAAGCGCTGGCTCTGGAAGACGCCGTCACCGCCGACCTCGAAGCGCTTCATCCAGAGCGTCGAGGACAGCGGGACGAGGGCGTAACCAAAGGCGTCCTTGTTGGCCTCCGTCATGTTCGACGGGAAGACGCGCGCCGCGCCCGTCGCGCTGACAGGCGTGACGCTGCCGCCAAGGAACTTGAAGACGAGCATATCGCCCGCGTAGGCGGCGTAGTCCTCGTTGCACTGGAGGGCCACCTGGCGCTGCACACGGCGGCTGCAGTGGTTGTGGTCCTGGGCCGTGATGAAGGACTCGAAGCGGTTGTCGGGGAAGAGCGTCCCCTGCGGCTTCGCGTCGTCGCGGTTCTGGACGTTCGCGAGCCCGGACTCGGCCGTGACGAAGGTGACCTGCTCCTCGTTGATGGCGGTCTCGGTCGTGCCCGACGGCCAGTAGAGGTTGGCCGCCACCGGGCGCTCGGGCTGGCCGAGGCGGGCCTTCTCGACCGTGACGACGAGGCCGCGCGTGCCGTTGCCGTGCTGGCGGACCTGAGCGGTGTGGTTCACATCCGGAAAGAAGTACTGGTAGGTCACGAAGTAGTGCGTGTAGGTCTCGGCGACCGACCAGTAGACGGCCGGAATGACCTGCGTCGCGGTCGTGCGCAACCAGTTGCGCGTATTCGACAGGTCCCAGTTGCCATCGGCGTCGGCCTTGGCCGGGATCTGGCTCTGGGGCAGGGACTTGTCCTTGACGGCCGAGAAGATGGTCGGCGCATAGCGCTCGGCGACCGCCTGCAGGGCGTCCTGGTTCGGGTAGTTGGCGGTCGTGAAGCGGATGTCGATGTTGTTGACGATCCGGTTGCCAGCCTTGTCGCTGATGGCCGGGTTGCCGCCGAGGACCCGCAGGACGTACGGCGTCGCGAGCGCCTGATTCTGCGCCACGGGTCGCACGATGACCGTCGACTCGTTCGCCTCGAGCGTCACCGTGACCGGGATCTCGGCGTTGTTCGAGTCGAGCAGCTTGATCGTCTGGACCGACACCGTGTTGCGAAACAGCGGCTCGGTGAAGTTCAGCGTGATCGTGAGCGGCAGCGCCACCGCGTTGCCTCCCGCCGCGGGCGTCGACGAGGCGATGGACGGGGGCGTCGTGTCCGGGACGAGGTCGGGCGCGGCCGTGTCGCGCGGCGGCGCGGTGTCCGCAGGCGCAGCGTCGGCCACCGTCGAGTCGGCGAGCGGGGCTGCGTCCTGAGGCGCCACGTCCGGGAAGCCGCCTCCGACGTCGAAAAGCGGCACGTCGGCCACCGGGGTCACGGCGTCATCGCCACACGCCGTCAGCGCCAGCGCGAGCCCGGCGCCGATCGCCGCGCGCCGCGTCCCAAGCGGAGTCTTCCACATCGCCTTCATCCGTCTCTCCTTGGCCGTGTCGGGCCGTGTGCCTCGTGGGGTCGCGCGCGGTGCCTGCTTATGACGGCGAGGGCCTGCGCCTGACGTGCGGACACTAGCATGAACGGTCGCGCTTGTCCCTGTCAACGCGTGCGTGCTATCGCGCTACCCCCGCGCCAAGGCCCGCCTCCGTGTCAAGCCGCCTGCAGACCTTCCGCCTCGCCGCCACCCTCGCGCTCCGCATCACCCGGAGCCGGGCGCGCAACACCATCTCGGTCGTGACAGCACTCTCGGTCATCGGCATCGCCTGCGGGGTCTTCGCGCTGACCGTCGTCCTGTCGGTGTCGGACGGCTTCGAGCGCGCCTTCGAAGAGCGCATCCTCGGGATCTACCCGCACCTGATGGTCACACGCACGCGCAGCGACTTCGACGACTGGCGCGAGGTGCGCGAGGTCGTGGCGGCGAGCCCGGGCGTGACGGGCGCGACCCCGCTGTCGCACCACCGCATGATGGCCTCGCGCGGTGGCGAGCGGGCCGAGGTCTCGCTGCAGGGCGTGGATCCCGAGACGCTCGGCGACGTCATCGACCTGAAGGCCATCCTGCGCTCGGGGGATCTCGGGGCGCTGTCCGAGCGACCGCGCCTGGTGCGCGCGCCGACGACCGCGGGCGAGGTGCGTCTGAGGCTTGCGGGGCTCGTGACTGGCGGGGTCCACACCGTCGTGCTCGAGGACGGCGCGGAGGGGGATGCCCCCGCGGCGACGCTCGTGGACGATCACCTGCGCCCGCCCGAGGTCGGACGCGCACTGCTGCGGGTCCTCGATCTGCGCGGCGGCGAAGCGGCGCGCGAGGTCAGGCTGCTCGGGCGCACGGGTGATAATTCTCAAAAAACACACGGGAGCGGTGACGCCCTCGTCTTTACGCCGCGCGGCCGGGCCGTGACCCCGGACGCGTCCGCGACGCCAGGCTTCTGGCGGCTGGTCGACACGGGCGAGCTGCTCGAGCTGCGCGAGGGCTGGGTGCACCTGCTCATCCTCGACCTCGACGCCCGAGGCACGGGCGCGCGGGCGACGTTGCTCGCCGAGCCGCACGCGCCGCAGCCCGAGCTCGCGCGCGCCGAGG
>SYAK01000245.1 GCA_005788935.1 Pseudomonadota bacterium | reverse complement strand
GCCCATCGCGCCCTTCTCGCTCTCGGCCCGCGCCCGGAAGTTGCTCTCGACGCGGATGACCGCGCGGATGAAGGCTGCGGGCAGGTCGTACTCCTCGGCCGCTTGTGCGATCCACGGGAGATACAGCGCCTCCCGCTCCCGCTGCTCCGCGGGCTCCTCGCGCGCCAGCATCGGCGTGCCAGCCGGCCGCGGCGTCCAGTCGCCCGCGCCGCGCGCCGCACCGCCGTCGGTCCAACCGGGTGGCTTCGAGGTCGGCTCGCCGAGATAATCGCCACACTGCAGCCCCCGGGGCTTGCTGGCGCTGGTCCTGACGCTGACGCGCCCGGCCCGGTCCATGCAGAGCCACATGCGCGAGCCCGCCGGCTCGTCCGCCACGACCAGCTCGCACCGCTGCCCACGGATCCGGCGGGGGCTCGTCGTCGGGACCCCGGACGCGTCCTCGCACATCCAGACGTCCGCCCGCGCCGGGCCCATGAGGGCGGCGACGAGGAGGCCGGGGAGGATGAGGGTGCCGGGACGGGAGGACATGGTTGACACATGTGACATCTGCGCGGCCTCGTTTCAAGCAGGCCGATGGCATCATGCGGCATCATGGCGCCGCCGAGCCGGACCCCATGCAGGATCCTGGTTGGCTCCACGACGTGACCGCGCCCCATTGGCTTTCTTGACCCCGACCACGCACGCCGCCACAGTCCCGCGCCATGTCGCCTGATCCCCAGCCTCCCGACCTGCGCGTCCCGCTGCTCGCGGTCGACGATTTCGCGCTGCTGCCAGGGACGCTCGTCCCGTTCCACATCGAGGACCCGGGGCTCGTCGAGGCCGTGTCCCACAGCCTCGCGACCGACCGCCGCATCATGGTCGCGGCGGCCACCCGCGGCGGTGTTCGCGCTGTCGGGGCCATCGGTCGCATCGTCTCCGACCGTCGGTACGAGGACGGACGCATCGACATCTTTGTCCACGCCCTCGAGCGCGTCTCGGCCTCCTTCCCCGATGGCCCCGATCCGCGCTACTCCGAGGATCTCCAGTCACTCCCCGACGCGCCGCACGCCGCCACTGGCGAGGCGGCCGACCGGCTCCGCGCGGTGGCCGCGGCCTTCGCCTTCGCGCTCCGTCAGGCGGCCTACGACGCCGAGGCCGACGCGATCGCGTCCGTCATCGCCGCGAGCCGCGACGCGAGCCTGCTGTCCAATCGTCTCGCAGCCTGGGTCTTCGAGGACTTCGCGCCGCGCCAGGCCTTTCTCGAGACGCGGTGCCCCGTCGCTCGATGCGAGGCCCTCATCGATGCGATGGGTGCAGGGCTCCTCTCGCTCCCGACGGCCTCTGCGTCCCTTCACTGAGGCCTCGCGGCGGTTGTCGGCGGCGCCGCGACAGCATATCCTGTGCCGGGCCAGCGCGGATGGCCCCCCGGGCACGCGTGGAGCAGGCTGAGCGTGGAGAAGCGGCGCGACATCCAGGACCCCGTCCTGCCGACCCCGGCGGCCGCGGGAGCGTTGGCGTCCGGTGAGGTCACCGACGAGTCCCTGATGGTCCGCTTTCAGGGGGGGGATGCGACGGCCTTCCGCCAGTTGCTCGGTCGTTGGTCCGAGCGCCTCTACGCCTTCTGTTACCGACATGTCCGCGAAGAAGACGCCAGCCGCGACGTGGTCCAGGACTGTTTCGTCCGCGTCGTCCGCAACGCGGGGACCTTCCGGGCCGAGGCCCGCTTCTCGACCTGGCTCTTCACCATCGCGCGCAACCTCTGCCTTGACCGGGCGCGGCGCATGAAGTTCCGCCGCACGACCTCGCTCGACGCGCCGCTCGGCGACGATCCCGAGAGTGCGACCCTGATGGAGCGCATGGCCGACGACAAGCCGCTCGCGGACGTGCGCACCGACGATCGCCGCTTCAGCGCTCGCCTCGACGCAGCGCTCGCGACGCTGCCCGAGGAGCAGCGTGAGGTCTTCCTGATGCGCGAGCTCGATGGGCTCAAGTTCCGCGAGGTGGCGGATGTCCTCGGGATCCCCGAGAACACCGTCAAGAGCCGGATGCGCTACGCCCTCGAGGGGCTGCGCCGGCAACTCGGCGACCTCGCCGACCTGGGAGGTGCCGGATGAGCGGGTGCGCGTCACGCCTCGCGATCGGACTGGTCATGTTCGTGTCGGCCTGCGGTCCGAGCCGCCCCGTCACGGACGCGTCGCGAATGCCCGAGGCTGGTGGGCGTGGCGAGCCGTCGGCTCCGGCGACACCGCCAGCGGGTCCATCGCGGGTCCCACCACCACAGGTCCCCCCGCCCGCCGAGGTCCCGACCGTCTTCTTCTCGACGCCCACCGGCGAGGTCGCCGTTCAGGTCGAGGTCGCGCGCACGAGCGAAGCCCGACAGGCCGGCCTCATGCACCGCCAGACGTTGCCAGCGGGTCACGGGATGCTCTTTCTGATGCCGAGCGAGCGCGTCCAGATGTTCTGGATGCGCAACACCTTCATCCCGCTCGACATGATCTTCGTCAACGGCGCCCGTGAGGTCGTCGGCATCGTCGCCGAGGCCGAGCCCCTGACAGAGACCCCGAGGATGGTCGCCGCGCCGAGCAGCTACGTGGTCGAGATCCCGGGGGGCCACGCAGCGCAGATGGGGATCGGGGCCGGCAGCCGCATGCGGACCGCCGGTGTCCCCGAGCTCGCCCGCTGAATCAGCGGTCGGTTCCGCCCTTGCCGCGCGTCTCGTAGGTGTAGCTGTCGAGCTCGCCGTTGGCGTACACGAGGCGCTCGCGCTGGTGGGGGTCGATGACCGTCGAGGGCTGCTTGAGCTCGGCCGAGATGGAGCGGGCCGAGGCGATCGCCTCCGCGCGGGCGGGGAATTCCTTGAGGTCCGTACCGGTGCTGACGGTGTACATGATGCAGTGAGCCTTTTCGTGAGGTGCGTCCCGGGGGCTCCGGAGCAAGCGTCCGGGCGGGCCCGGGACCTTCCGCGAGCCACGCGTCGTTGTCAAGGCCCTGCCGCGCCTCGCGTGTGGACCGCCGCCGCCACACAGCCCTCACAGCCTCGTTGCAGGCGTCACGGGTTTGCGTGCCGAACGTCCTCCCACGGGGCCTCCCAGGGCCCCGAGCCCGACCCGACCTCGAGGAGGATGACCCCATGTGCAAGCGCACCAACTGCCACGTCTGCGGCCGCCCAACCTGGTCCGGATGCGGGGCCCACGTCGAAGAGGTGCTCGCCGACGTGGCCCACGCCGACCGTTGCCACTGTGGCGAGCACGCCGCCGAGAGTCACGCGGACGCCCGCCCGCCGCACGCCGAGGGCCCCGGGCATGTCCGCACGCCGAACTGGTCGCGCGCCATCCCGGACCGTCACTTCCAGGTCGGGATTCGCCACGGGCGCGGATCGACGGGCGGGCACAAGCCGAGCCACAAGGGCGGTTGACCCCTCAGGCCGCGTCCGACTCATCCCGCGGTCGGGCATCGCCGACGCGCAGCGGCGGTCGGGCGAAGCCGTGATTCAGCGGGCCGTGGCCGGCGCCGATGGGTGTTGCGGACTCGATAGCGCGCTGTACGTACCATCGTGCATGACGGATGGCGGCCTCCGGATCGGCGCCCTGCGCGAGCCCCGCGG
>SYAK01000244.1 GCA_005788935.1 Pseudomonadota bacterium | reverse complement strand
CGCCACGTCGGTGCCGCGCCCGCCCATCGCGACGCCCACATGGGCCGCCTTCAGTGCGGGGGCATCGTTGGCGCCGTCGCCCGTTACCGCCACGAACTCCCCAGCGGCCGCGAGGGTCTCGACGATGCGCGTCTTCTGCGCGGGCTCCATGCGCGCGAAGACGCGTCCGCCCAGCACCAGCGATGCGAGCGTGCCCGAGGCCTCGGCGGCTCGCATGGCTGCTCCCGTGACCACCTGATCGGGGTGGTCCGCCAGACCGAGCTCACGCGCGATCGCGAGGGCGGTCGCGGGATGGTCGCCCGTCACCATCGCGACCGTGATGCCCGCCGCCTGACAGGCCGCCACTGCTGCGGGCGTCTCGGGGCGGAGCGGGTCCTGCATCGCGACGAGCCCGAGCAATTCGAGTCGCTGCGGTATTCCGTCTGGCCATCGCCCCTCGAGGTGCGGTCCGGAAGACACGATTGACGTTTCGTCAAGGAATACCTGTTCGTGTGCTTCGGTGGCTGATGTGGCTGACGATGTCGGGGCGCCGCGCGCGAGCGCCAGCACCCGGAAGCCCTCGGTCGCGAGACGCTCGGTCAGCTCCGACAACCGTGCCCGTGCGCCTGCGTCCCGCGTCAGCGCCCGCGCCATCAGGGCCTCAGGGGCCCCCTTGACGAACCAGACCTGGCCAGCGTCGCCCCCTCGCAGGCTCGCGGCCGCCCGCAGCACCGGATCGAAGGGGTGGGTGTCGAGCTCGGGTCGTGTCCCGCGCAGGTGCGCCCAGTCGAGTCCCGCGCGCCTCGCGGCTTCGATCAGCGCCACGTCGACCGCGTCGCCGACCGGGATCGGGGTGCCATCCGGGTCGCGCCGCACGTCGATCTCATTGCAGAGCACCGCGGCCTCGAGCAGCGCATGTGCGGCGGGGCTCCCCCGCGCCTCCTCTGGCGCGGGCACACGCACGAAGTTTCCGTGTCCGTCCGGGATGACGAGGTCCCGCACCGTCAGCTGATTCCGTGTCAGGGTTCCGGTCTTGTCCGACGCGATCCAGGTGCACGATCCGAGTGCCTCGACCGCCACGAGACGCCGCACGATGACGTGACGCCGACCCATACGACGGGTCGCGATCGCGAGCGCGACCGTCAGCCCGACGGGCAGGCCCTCGGGGACCGCCGAGACAGCGAGCGCCACGCAGGCAAGGAAGAGCTCGGTCGGAGGCAGGCCACGCGCGAGGCCGAGCGCGGCGACGAGCAGCGCGACCGCGACCACCACCAGCGAGAGCCGGCGGGCGAAGAAATCCATGCGCACGAGCAGCGGCGGGCGCGTCGTCTCGCGCGCGTTGACCGCACTCGCAAGCGCCCCGAGCTCGGTTCGGAGCCCTGTGCCGCAGACGAGGCCTGCGCCGCGTCCGCTCGCCACGAGGGTCCCGCCGAAGGCCATGGTCGTCCGCTCCGCGAGGGGAGTGTCCGCGGCGAGGGCGGCCGCTGTTTGCTTCGTGACAGGGGCTGACTCGCCAGTCAGCAGGCTCTCGTCGAGCGCGAGCGCGCGGGCGTCGAGCAGGCGCAGGTCAGCCGGAACGCGGGCGCCCGCCGCGAGCAGGACCACGTCGCCAGGGACCAGGTCGGCCGCCGCGATGCGCGCGGGTGCTCCATCCCGAAGGGTCTCGGCGGTCGCAGGGACAAGGGCGGCGAGGGCGTCCGCGCTGCGTTCGGCCCCACGTTCCTGGACCGTGCCGATGACTACGTCGATGAGGATGACCAGCCCGATGAAGCCCGCATCGACCGTCTCGCCGAGGGCGAGCGCCACCAGACCTGCGGTGATCAACAGGTAGAGGAGGGGGCTCCGCAGCTGGTAGAGGGAAATCGCCACGACTCCCCGGCGCCGCGGCGCAGGCAGGCGATTGGCGCCGTGCTGCGCGAGGCGTCGCGTCGCCTCCGCCGTCGTCAGGCCAGCGGCCGAAGTCGCGAGCGCGTCGAGGAGCACCGACGCGGGGGTCAGGTGGGGTTGCGCAGGCAACGTCACAGGCTCGGGCGGGGGGGTCCGCATCGCGTGATTACCCTCGAGCGGCGGTGGTGGCGCAAGCGTCGGGCCCGCCTCGGGCCGTCAGGAGATGGTCCCCGGCTTGTCAGCGCTCCGGCGTGTCGCTAGGGTCGGGGCGATGGAACGCGCGAACCCGACGGAAGCGGTGGCGAGCACGCTCGCGAACGGACCTTGGCGCTGCATGCCACGCCCGGTCCTCGTCGACGCCGAACTCGCCGTGTCGGCCGTGTGTGAAGCCCACATCGAGGACATCCGACGCTGGCGCAACGCCCAGCTCGACGTCCTGCGGCAGGCGACTCGGATTGAGCCCGACCAGCAGCGCGCGTACTATGCGCAACAGATTTGGCCCGAGAAGGCGAGCGCGTGCCCCCGCAACATCCTGCTGATCATCCGCGAGCATGGGCGGGCCATCGGCTATGGCGGCCTCGTCCACATCGATTGGGCGTATCAGCGGGCGGAGGTGAGCTTCCTGCTCGATCCGGCTGTCGGTTCCGACGCCGAGCGGCACGCCGCGTTGTTCGTCCGCTTCATGCGCCTGATGCAGACGCTCGCCTTTGGCGATCTCGGGCTCCATCGACTGACATCGGAGACCTACGCATTCCGCATCGCCCACATCGCCATCCTCGAGCGCTGCGGGTTCGTGCGAGAGGGGGTGCTGCGCGACCATGTCCTTGTCGACGGAGCCCGGTGCGACGCGGTCCTGCATGGGTGTCTCGCGCGGGAGCTCGACGTCCTCTGAACGGCACGCCGCCGTCGTCCGGGGGCCTCGGGCCGCCCCGCAGCATCCGGCCCGAGCTGGACGCGCGACACGTGTCGAGGTGCCTGGCCGGGCCGCGGGCCGCAGGCTCGGATCGCGACCGCGTCCGAATCGGGTGGACGGCGTGGCGTGGTTGGTGCAGTTATTGCGGATCGTCGCGCGGGGCCGTCCTCCCACCGGGAATCGACAGCGTTGGACGCAGGTGTCTGCTGCGTGTGACGAGCTCAGGAGTGATGCGATGAACTTCGACGGCAAGTCGATCCTCGTCACGGGAGGCACCGGGTCCTTCGGTCAGGCCTTCGTCAAGCGTCTGCTGACGCAGCATCCCGGCCTGCGGCGG
>SYAK01000243.1 GCA_005788935.1 Pseudomonadota bacterium | reverse complement strand
CATGCGCCTGGGATGAGCGCACCTCCGCTCATCCGACCTCCCGCTGGCACCGCCGCGCCCGCGTCGACTGCGAGCCGCTCGGCGCACTACGATCTCGGCCATGTCACGTCCGGACACGTGGGTGACGCCCTCCCCTCGCACACGCCAACGACCACACTTGGCACGGATGGACCTCCTCTCCCCGAACATGCGGCGTCTCCCCGCTCAGGGTCGGCCCCCGAGCCCACGAGGGCCACAGAGCCAGGACAGGCTGTGGGCGGTCCGACGTCCACCCCCGAGGCCGCACACACGCCGGACGCGGCCCCGTCAGGCTCGCACGGGGCCGCCATCGGCGCGCGAGCAGACGGAGCCCCGAGGCCTGCGCCAGACCCGACCACATCGTCACGCTCCGAGTCGGCGGCACCTGTCTCCAGCGCCCAGGCAGAGGCCTCCGCCGTGCCACCCACCCGCGACGCATTGCCAGCCGAGACACGTATCGACGCATCCGTCTCGTCCGAGGCGAGGGGTGAGGCCTCGACAGGCCAGCCACTCGTCCAAACCCCCGATGCGACACGCGCGGGCTCGGCCAGACCCGAAGGCGCAGGGGCTCCAGCGAGTGGAGCGCGCACCATCCCCTCGACGCGAGGACCAGACCGCGCATCCGCCTCCGCATCGATCCCCGAGTACCAACGCCCCGCACACATGGACGCATTCAACGACCGCCAGCGGAGGCGCTTCCACCTCGACGACGCCGACCGCATCCTTCACAACCTCGACGCGCTTCGGGATCCCGCCACGCGCGGACAGTCTGTTCGGGAGCATGGGATTCGGTTCACGGAGCGTCCAGCCTCTTCAAACGACCTGATCGCAGGTGGTCACGTCGAGGCCAACCCCAGGACGAACCCGCTGCCCGCTCACGGCGAGGCGCCAGCGCATGCGCCGCCAGACGGCGTGCCTACCCCCAACGAATTCCTGGCGCTCGCCCGAGCCGACCGGGACGCGCGCGTGCAGGGCCTCGACCCACGCGACCACTCCGGTTCCTGGCGCAGCCAGGTCGATGACGACACAGCCTTCTATCGGGTCATCTCACCCGAGGAGTACCAAAAGCTTCAACGTGACGGCGTCGTGATGTCGAGCGGCATGGAAGATGTCATGGGGATGGAGGCTGGCGCTGACCGCACCAGGGCCATGGGCGAACATCTCGCCGCGAATCATCAACGTGGGGACGACGGTCAGCTGGCACCGCGCGCCGAGCGCGGCGCGAACAGTGGCGGAAGCGGCGGTGCCATCAATGGCTCTGCCTGGGCCCCCGCGAGCAGCGTCGACACCGCAGGTGCGGTCGCCCGAGGTGAATACATCGTCAGGTTCCGTCGCGGTGTGGTCGGCCGGACGGCTTCAGCGAACAACAGCGTGCGAGAGTGTGAGTACACGGTCCCGCTTTACTACACGCGCGATGACGTCGAGTGGATTGCGGATCCACGGGCCAATCGATGGGTCGACGGTCACCCGTGACGCGCGCGGTCTGGCGGCATCTTAGTTCAGGAATTCGACCGACTTCGCGCCGATGAGGCGCTCGACCCGCCCGACGACGGCCTCGTCGAAGGGCAGGGTCCACTGGCGCCCGAGACCGACCTGCACTTCGCCGCGACCGGGAATGTGGACGACCACATCGACTGGCAGGCCCGCGGACGCATTGAACTGCAGGAGACCCTTCAGGTGTTCGACGTGCGCGGGCGTCACGAAGGCCGCGTCCATCCGCAGGCGGGCCCGCCGGGTGTGGGCCGCTCGGGCCTCGCGCAGCAACTTGCAGCTGTCGGCTGTGATCTTCGTGACGAGCGCCTCCTCCTCCTCGCCGCCGCTGTCGCCGCCGCGGTCGCGCCCCTCGCGGTTGACGCGGCCGGTCACGATGAGCGGCTCGTCGCCCTTCAGGAACGGCTCGAAGCCCGCGTAAGCCTTGGTGAAGACCTGCACCTCGACGCGTCCCGTCAGGTCCTCGAGTTGCAGGAAGGCCATGCGCCCGCCCGTCTTCGAGACCCGCTCGCGCACCTCGCTGATGACGCCTGCCACCGTGACCGAGTCGCGCGGCGCCACGACGGGCTGGCCACGCGCGTCGAGCTCGTCGAGCTGGGCGACCGTCTTCAACCCCAACCGTTTGATGTCATGGGCATAGCTGTCGAGCGGGTGGCCCGAGACGTAGAAGCCGAGGCACTCCTTTTCATACGCCAGGCGCTCGCGGACTGGCCACTCCTCGACCGCCATCAGCTTCGCGAGCTCGGCGGCCGCGTCGTCCTGCTGCTTCGCCGACGGACGCGCCGGCTCGAGCGCCCCGAACAGCGAGAACTGGCCCGCCTGGCGGTCACGCTGCGCGGTCTGCCCGCGCTCGATGGCGCGGTCAATCGACTGCCACAGCCCCTGGCGCGTCGGGCCGAGCTGGTCGAACGCCCCGCATTTCACGAGGGCCTCCATCACGCGCTTGTTGACCCGCTTGAGATCCACGCGCTCGCAGAAGTCGTTCAGCTCCTTGAAGTTCCCGCCCTCGTTGCGCGCGGCCAGGATGGCCTCGACAGCCCCCTCGCCGACGCCCTTGATGGCGCCAAGCCCGAATCGGATGGCATTTTCGCCGGTCGTGAAGTCGAGCGAGCTGTCGTTGACCGACGGCGGCAGCACCGTGAT
>SYAK01000242.1 GCA_005788935.1 Pseudomonadota bacterium | reverse complement strand
TCAAGCTCCACGTCACCTTCCCGACGGTCGCCGATCTTGGCGCCATCCTCGATCGCACGACCGCCTGGCAGCCGCCCGAGGTCCGCCCGGTCCTTGACCGGCCGCAGCTGCTCGAGCTGCGCCGCCTCGCGGCCGAGGTGGTGCTTGGCCCGCAGAACCGCGACTACGCCATCCGCCTCGTGATGGCGACGCACCCCGACCGCGGCGAAGCCCCGCCGCTCGTCCGCCGCTTCATCCGCATCGGCGCCTCGCCGCGAGGTGCTCAGGCCCTTATCCTCGCCGCCCGCGTCCGGGCCATCCTCGACGGGCGCCCTGCCGTCTCGGCGGGCGATATCCGCGCCTCCGTCATGCCCGCCCTGCGTCACCGCCTGCTGCGCAACTTCGAGGGTGAGGCCGAGAGCGTCGCAACCGACCGCGTCCTCGAGGAGGTCCTCGCGAGCGTCAAGGAGGCGCCTTGACAGACGCCGCCCCGGGCAGCTCGCCGCACGCCGCGCTCTTTGACGCGGCCTTCATGGCGAAGCTCGAGCAGCTCGAGCTCATCGCGCGCAAGGTCTTCGCGTCGTCGACGCGCGGGGACCGGCGCTCGCGACGGCTCGGCGGCGGTCTGGAGTTCGCCGACCACCGTCGCTACTCGCCAGGCGACGACTTCCGCAACATCGACTGGAACGTCTACGCACGGCTTGGCAAGCTGCTCATCCGGCTCTTCGAGGAAGAGGAGGACCTCCACGTCTACGTGCTGGTGGACACCTCGGGCTCCATGTCGGCGTCCGACGGGGCCAAGCTCGTCCTCGCGCGCCGCCTCGCCGCCGCCCTCTGCTGGCTGACCGTGGCCGGGCTCGACCGGGTCGACGTCGGCGGCTTCGGGGCCTCGTTTGACGCCCAGCTCACTCCCGCCAGAGGCCGCGGGCAGGCCTTCCGCTGCTTCGCCAGGCTCGCCGCGCTCGCGCCGTCGGGGGTCACGAGCCTCGGCGACGCGATGACGACCTTCGCCAACCGTCACCGCCACCGCGGGCTCGTCTTCGTCCTCTCCGACCTCTTCGCGGCCGACGGCTGGCAGCGCGGTCTCGACGTGCTGCGCCACCACCGCTTCGAGCCGGTCGTCGTCCAGCTGACCGACCCCCGCGACCACAGCCCCGACATGGCCGCTGGCGACGTGACGCTCGTCGACAGCGAGACTGGCGAGCGGCGCGACATCACGCTGACCCCACGGCTCCTCGCCCGCCTGAAGGACACCTGGACAGCCTTCCACGCGGACGTGATGGCCGGATGCAAGGCGCGTGCCATCCCGTACGTGGAGGCCCGAGTCGGTGAGGACTTCGACGCCATCATCCTTGGGATGATGCGCCAGGGGGGGATCCTCGCGTGAACTTCGCAGGCCTCGATCTCGGCGCGCTCGCCCTCTGGTTCGGCATCCCGGCGGCCGTCCTCGTGGCGCTCTACCTGCTGCGCGTCCGCCGCCGCGCGCTCCACGTCGCCCACCTCCCGCTGTGGGCCGCGAGCCTCGGCAAGTCACGCGCCACATCGCTCTTCGACCGCCTCCGGAGCCCCCGGTCGCTGCTGCTGCAACTCGCCCTCGTGGCGGCCTTGGCACTCGCGCTCGGCGACCCGTACGTCGGTGGTCCGGCCTCCGACGGCTGCCGCCACGTCGTCGCGACAGGTGACGCGACCGCGCGCCACCACGTCGTGCTCATCGACACCTCGAGCTCGATGGGCGCTGTCCAGGATGGGCGTCCACGGCTCGAGGCGGCGCTCGTCCGGGCCCGCGAGGCCGTCGCGGAACACCTCGCTCACCCTGGCGCCCGCGTCCTCGTCGCGACCTTCGACCGCCACCCCCGGCTCCTGACCCCGTGGACCGCTGACGCCTCGACCGTCGAGGCCGCCCTCGTCCGCCTCGCCGCGACGCCCTTGCCCGACCTCGGGACCGACCTCCCCGCGGCGCTGTCCTTCGCCTCCGACGCGCTCGTCGCGGCCGGGACGGGCGCGTCGCCCGAGACCCTGACGGTCATCAGCGACTTCGCCACGTCACCATCCAAATCATTGCAACAGCAAATATTGCAACCGCAAGCATCCGGCGCGGTCCAGCCACTCCCGGTCTTCGACGCGAGGCCTGTCGGGTCCGAGGCCCCGAACCTCGCGGTCGCGACCTTCAATCTGCGCCCGCTGCCCGACGACCCGCTGACCTACGTCGGCTGGTACGGGCTCCGCAACACCCTGCCGCGCCCGGTCGAGGCCGACCTCTTCGTCTACGCCAACCCGGAGGGACGCGCCGCGGCCGACTTCGAGTCGGGGGCCTTCCTCGTCGCGACCGAGCGCGTGACGCTGCCGCCCGACGGGACCCTGACGGGGCGCCTGCCGGTTCTGAAGTTCGAGGGCGACCGCGTCATGGTGCGGCTCGCCCCCGCTCCGTCGGCCGACATCGCCGATGCGCTCGCGGCGGACGACCGGGCCTTCGCCACGACCCCATCGCGTCGGCGCCTCGAGGTCCTGCTCGTCACCGCGGGCAACACCTTCCTCGAGGCGGCGCTCGGCCTGCGCGAGAACCTGAACGTGACCCGCATCGCCCCCGAGGCCTGGGACGGCACACAGCGGGCCGACGTCACCGTCCTCGACGGCGTCGCGCGCCACGTTGCCCATCGCGGCCCGACGCTCCGCATCGCCCCGCCCGACCTGCCGACGAAGGGCCTCGCAGACGACGTCGCGGTCCGCGAGCCGCGGGCCGATGCCCACCGCGTCGTTCGTCACGTCCGGACCGCCGACTGGGGAGTCGAGGTCATGGCAATCTTTGCAATCGAAAAGACAGACACGGTCCTCCTGGCGAGCGACAAGGGGGCGCCTGTCCTCTGGGAGCGGGCCGCCGCCGACCCCGCGGGCCGCGAGCTCATCCTCGGCTTCGACCTCACCCGCTCGCTGCTGCCCGTCCACGTCGCCTTCCCGGTGCTGATGGTCGAGGCCATCAACCACCTCGCCGACGAGCCTGACGGGCTGCTGCTGCCGTTGCCGACCGGTC
>SYAK01000241.1 GCA_005788935.1 Pseudomonadota bacterium | reverse complement strand
ATTAAAGAAAAAATTATTGCATATTTCTCTATAAAAAACCGAGACCGCCCGCGCGGCGCTCGCCGAGCCGCTGACCCTCGAGCTCGTCCTGACCGCGGGCGAGGGCGCGACGTTCTACCCGCCGTTTCGACCAGCCCTCGGCAGCTTCGAGCTGATGCCGTCGCCCGCACCGGTCCAGCAGGTGGCAGGGGGGCAACTCACCGAGACGTGGCGCTTTGTATTGCTGCCAGTTCGTACGGGTGTCGAGCGCATTCCCGCCATCGAGATCCCCTACCGCCTCGCGGACGGGACCGAGGGGGCGGTCAAGACCCCGGTCACGCGCGTCGACGTCGTCGGGCACCTTGCGAACGCCCAGAACCCGGCGCCCGCCCCGCCGCCACCACCTGTCCCGGTCATCACGACCGACTGGCTGCTGGTCTGGCTGCTCGCGGGGCTCGGGGCCCTCGGGGTCGCGACGCTGCTCGCGCTCTTCGTCGTCGCGGCGCTCGGTGCGCGTTTCAGGGCCCTCATCCCGGCCCCGCCGCCACCGCCCGCCAACGAGGAGGCCCTCGCGAGGCTCGCGGCGCTCGACGCGGACGCGACACTTGACGGGGCCACGCGGCACGCCGCGCTCGTGGACGTGCTGCGGGCCTACCTCGGGCGCCGCTACGACATCGACGCCCTCGAGATGACGACGCGCGAGGCGCTCGAGGCGCTCGCCGACGTGGACCTCAAGACGGCGAGCCCCGACGACATCGCCGCGCTGCTCGGCGAAGCCGATCTCGTCAAGTTTGCGGGTTATACGTACTCAGACGACGCGTCGCGCGCCCGCCTGCCGCAGGTCCGCGACCTCGTCGAGCGCACCTGGGAGCCGCCAGCGGCGTCCGTCACCGACGAGCGCCCGCGGCTTGAGCCCGCTTCGTGGCGGCAGCGAATGCTCGCGGGCGGGCTCGACGCGCTCACCTCGGGCGCGCTAGGGGCCGCGGTGTTCATCGCCCTGTGGGTCACCGGGCAGATGGCGTTCGGCTGGCTCGCGTTCGTGGCGGCCGGGCTCGCGCTCGCGCTGCGCGATGTCCTCGGGCGCAGTCTCGGCAAGCGACTCCTCGGGCTCGACCTCGCGACCCGTGGGGACGACCAGCGCCGCGCGCCGGCGCGGGCCCGTCTGGTGCGCAACGCGTTGCTGCTGGCGTGGCCGGTGGTGGGTCCGCTCGAGGTCTTTATTTTGCGCTCGCACCCGCTCGGGGCGCGGATCGGCGACCTCGTGGCCGACACAGCTGTCGTCCAGGGGCGTCTTGACAGGAGGGCCCCATGAGCTTCGAGTCGCCCTGGCTGCTCCTGCTCCTGCTCGGCCTCATCCCGCTCGGGCTGCGCGTCGCCTCCCGCGGCCACCGCGGGTCCGCGCCCGTCCCGACCGTGGGCCCGCTCCTCGCTGTCCCGAGCTGGCGCTCGACCCTCTGGTGGCTGCCCGACGCGCTGCGGCTGCTCACGCTCGCGGCCCTCGTCGTGGCCCTCGCACGCCCCCGCATGCCGGGCGCCGAGGTCGCGAGCGGTGACGGCGTCGACATCGTGGTGACCCTCGACGTGTCGGCCTCGATGAACGCCATCGACCTGTCGCGCGACGCCCTCGAGGCGATGGTCGCGGCCGAGAAGACGCCGCGCAACCGCTTCGTCGTGGCCCGCGATCTCTTGAAGCAGTTCATCGCCGACCGCAACCAGACGGCGGCCGACCGCATCGGGCTCGTCATCTTCGGCGAGGAGGCGTGGCTCCGCTACCCGCTCACCCACGACCACCGCCGCCTCATGGGCAGCCTTGACGAGGTCATCCTTGACGCCGGAATCCCCGGGCGCGATGGTCGCTGCGTCAACCAGTGCACCGTCAGCGGCGCGGGTACGGCCATCGGAGACGCCCTCGGGCGGGCCTGGAACCAGCTGCGCCGCGTCGAGGGCGACGGCTCGCGCGTCATCATCCTCGTGACCGACGGCAAGGAGCAGGGCGGCTCGCTGAAGGCCGAGGCCCTCATCCGCCACCTCGCCGAGCTGCCCCCCGAGCGCAACGTCCGCGTCTACACCTTCCTCGTCGGCGGGCGCGGCGAGGTCTGGCTCCCCGACCTCGACCGCCTCGGCCGCCACTATCGGGCGCGCGACGGCTTCCCGCGCTACGCGAAGCCGCAGCAGCCCTTCGAGATCGACCCGGAGCTGCTGCAGCAGATCGCCCAGGCGACTGGCGGCAAGTATTACGATTCGTATAACGAGGAAAAGTTCCGCGAGGACATCGCCGACCTCAAGCGGACGGCCTTCAGCGCGACTGTCGAGCGGCCCGAGGTCGACGTCTTCGCGTGGCCGCTGCTCGTGGCGCTGCTGCTGCTCCTCGTCGAGCGGGCGCTCGTCTTCACCGTCTTCCGGAGCATCACGTGACGCAGACCACGCCGCGATGTGACGGCCGCCGCGGGGGTGGCCGATGAACGGGCTCGACCGCCTCAGCTGGGGAGAGTCGGGTCTGCCGACGGTCGCCCTCGGGCTGCTGCTGCTGCTCTTCGGGGCCATCGCCTGGCTCATGTGGCGCCACGGACGGCGCGAGGCGCAGCGGCGTGCAGGCCCGCTCGGGGTGTCGCTCGATGTCGCGCCGCTCGGGCGCGACGTGCTGCGGGCGGGGCTCGTGTTGCTCGCGGCCACGCTGCTCGTCGTGGGTCTGAAGAAGCCGCGCTGGGGGGCCTCGAGCGAGACGGTCAAGGCGCTCGGCATCGACGTCGCGGTGGCGCTCGATGCGTCGAAGTCCATGAAGCTCAACGATATCGTGCCAGACCGTCTGGACGCGGCGCGCTTCGAGATCGGCCGCCTGCTCGACGGGCTGCGCGGCGGGCGGGCAGCACTCGTGCCGTTCGCGGGGACCGCCTTCGTGCAGACCCCGTTGACGAGCGACATGGCCGTCGTGAAGGGCTACCTCGAGGCGCTGCGGGTCGAGGACATGCCGCGCGGCGGGACCGCGATCGGGCGGGCCATCGCGACCGCGCTCGAGGCCCTGACGGGCGAGGCCCCGGAGGCCTTCGTCGACGCGGCGGCGGACGACGCGAAGGGTCGCTCGAAGGCCGACGGCGGAGGGCCCGTGGACGGTGGCGTCGAGGCCGAGGTGCGGACCCTCGAGGGCGCCAAGCACAAGGCGATCATCCTCTTCACGGACGGTGAAGACCACGAGGGCGACGCGCTGAAGGCGGCCGCCGAGGCTGCGCGTCTCGGGGTGCGCATCTACGCGATCGGCGTCGGGACGCCCCAGGGGCGCCCAGTCGTCCAGATCGACGCCGAAGGCAAGGTCACGGGTACGGTCAAGGGGCCCGATGGCGCGACGCCGCTGTTTTCCGCCCTGAATGTGCCACTGCTGCGCGATCTCGCCGAGAAGACGGGCGGGGCCTACTTCCCGCTCGGTCCCGACGGCTTCGGTCCGGGACTGGCGAAGGCGCTCGCCGACCTTGAGCGGCGGGAGTACGAGGAGACCTTCCAGAACCTCGGGGCCGAGCGGTACGCGTGGGTCGTCTGGCCCGCACTCCTGCTGCTCGCCCTCGAGCTGTGGCTCGGTGGCCGCCGTCGCGTCGTCGGGGCGGTGGTGAAATGATTGCAACTCCCATCTTTGGTACTGCGATGATTGCAACAGCAAGGACCATGTCCGGGCGCGCCTTGCGCCTTGGTTTCCTGGCGTCGTTCATCCTCGTGGCGTGCGATTTCGAGACCACGGACGGCGACGTCGATCGGGGCATCGCACGGCTCGCGGAGGACGATGCGACCGCGGCGGTCGCGGCGTTCGAGGCCGCGGCGGCGAGTCTCCCCGAGTCACCGGCCCTCAACTACGGCCGCGGTGTGGCCCAGCTCGCGGCGGGCAACCAGGCGCGTGCCATCGAGCTGCTGCTCCGCGCCCTCGAAGCCCGCGACCCAGCGCTGCGCCAGAGGGTCTTCGCCGCACTCGGGGCGGCCCACGTGAAGGAAGCCATGCGCCTCGAGGCCGAGGCCCCGGCCGCCGCGCCCGAGGGACCGCCCGGTGCCGAGCCAGCCCCTGCCGGCCCGTCGGAGGCCGCGATGAAGGCGTGGAAGCAGGCGGTCGACTTTCTCGAGGACGCGCTCGTGCTGAAGCCCGACGACGCCGCGGCGCGTCAGAACCTCGAGGTCGCGCTGCTGCGCGTCGATCCGCCGTGCGCCGCGCGCGACGACACGCACGAGGAGAACGACAGCGCGGGTACAGCGCGGCTGCTGACGCTCAGCGGGGCCGCCGAGGGCGAACCTGGCGCCGAGGCTGCGGACCCCGCCGCGGGGGCCGAGGCGCAACCAGCCAAGGTCACGAAGCTCGAGGACCGCATGCGCTTTCAGGCGCAGCTCTTCGCCTGCCCCGACGATGACGATTGGTACAAGGTCGACGCCAACCCCGGAGATCGTTTCGTCTTTCGCCTGACGGTTCCGGAGGGAGGCGGGCGCCTCGTGTTGCGCGTGCACGACGCCACGAACCGCCTCCTCGGCGAGGGCCTCGAGCTGCGCCACACCGTCCCCGCTGACGCCGCGCCAGGGCCGCTGTTCGTCAGCGTCACGAACCCGGACCTCGAGGAGGT
>SYAK01000021.1 GCA_005788935.1 Pseudomonadota bacterium | reverse complement strand
TGTTCTTGCGCCGCCGCCCGAGGATCTCCATCACGCGCCGCAGCTCGTCGTCGCGTCCGATGACCGGGTCGAGGCGGCCCTGCGCCGCGCGGGCCGTGAGGTCGGTCGTGAAGCGCGTCAGCACGTCAGAGGCGGGGGTGTCACCGCCGACCGAGACGCCGCTCGCGGGGGCTGGCACGGTCGGTGCCGCCGACGCCGGGGCGGCCGGAGTCGCCCACGCGGGCGTTGAGGGTGTTCCCGGGGATGTCGTGGCGGCCGCTCTGGAGGCGGCTACGGCCGCGGGCGTGGGTGCCGCCGAGGTCGGGCGCGACTCGACCCCGTGGCCAGTCGGGCGCATCACCGCGACGTTGCCCCCCGACTCGCCGAGCGGCGTGTGGCGGGAGGCCTTGGCGACGGCCTCGGGCGTCACGAAGGACGCGGTCAGCGCCGCCTGGGCTCGCGTCGGCCCGACGAAGGCGAGGGCGCTCAGCAGGTGCGCGGTGGTCGCGGCTGGCGAACCCTCGGCGCGGGCGTTGGCGCGGGCCTGATCGAAGGCGCGCAGCAGCGGCGGGGCGATGAGGAGGCGCTCGACGGCCTGCTTCGGCATCGCCGCGACCTCGTCCGCGAGGGCCTGCCTGAGCGTCGCGGTCGGTGCGCCGAGGTAGCTGAGGATCCGCATGGCGTCCGTCTCGCGCGCGTCGAGCAGCGACAGCAGCATCTGCTCGGGCGTCAGCGCCGGGTGGCGGTCGCGGATGGCGGCGGCGTTCGCCTGCTCGATGAGGGCGCGGGCGGTGTCGGTGAAGTCGTCGAAGCGCATGGCGGCGGTCCCGGGTCCGAGGTGCCGCGAGAGCATCGGTCAACCCGCGCCTGACCGCAAGGGGTGCCCGATGGCCCGCGCCTCAGGTCGCGGACTTCATGGCCTCGGACCACGCGAGGCGCGTCTGATAGAGCAGCCCGCGCAGCAGGTCGAGCTCGGCCGCGGACAGGTTGCCCGCGGTCTTCACCTCGAGCATCGCGAGGATGTCGATGGTCTGTCGCGCGAGCGCGAGATCGAAGGCCGGGTGCGCCGCGTCGAGCTGCATCGCGGCGTTCGACGCGAGGGAGATCACGAAGGTCGAGAACTCGATGTCGCCGGGATCGACGCGGTCACTCACGGCTCAGTCCTCGTCGCTGGTCGCGTCATGGTCGGGGAGGATGTCAATCCACTCGCCCTTCTCGGCGACGTCGGGGAGGGTGCTCAGCTTGTCCCCGACCTCCTTGCGGCTCGCGAAGCCCTTCGCGAGGTTGCGCTGGATGATGCGGACGTCGTCCTTCAGGTCGTTGCGTGCGTCGATCGCCATGGGGTGTCCTTCGCCAGGGGCGCCGCTCGGGCGCCAGGGGGCTCGCGTCCGCGCGCGGGGGAGTCCGGACGCGCGACAGACAGGGCGCGAAAGGGTAAAACACCGTGCGCCGGATGACAAGTGGCTTGTCGCGGCTTTCGTCAGGCGGCGAGACCGGCGAGGCGGCGCGAGACGACGTCCGAGAGCGCCATGATGGTCGCCTGCGGGTTGACCGCCGAAGGGCCCGGGAAGAGGCTCGAGTCGGCCACCCAGACGCCCGAGACTCCGCGCAGCGCCCCATCGGGCGTCACCGGGCCGCGGCGCGGGTCGGCCGACATGCGGCACGAGCCGAACATGTGGTTGAAGGTCATGTGGCAGTGGTGCGGCTTGACGCGGGGCGACAGCAGCGCGTCCGAGTCGCTCGCCCGGTGCATCTTCTCGGGGACGCCCCAGACCGACGTCGTGACGTGGCGCGCGCCCGCCGCGAGCAGCCCGTCGACCGCGCGCTTCAGCCCGTGCATCAGCGGGCGCAGCTCGTCATCGGGGACGTGGATGAAGAGGCCTGGCTGCCCGTCGGGCCGCACGATGACGCGCCCCGAGACGCGGCCCTTGTAGACGAGCGCCATCGTCGCGGTGTGCTTGAGGTCGTCGAGGATGTTGTACCAGTGCTCGCCGATGCCGCCCCAGTTGACCGAGATGAGGCTCGTCGCGGCCCACAGCGCCTCGTACTTCAAGCCCTTGATGGCGTTCGAGATGGCGCCCCAGCCCTGGGTCGCGCCGATCCACGGGTCGATGACGTCGTCGAAGACGCCCGAGAGCCCCGACGACAGGTGGACGTAGAGCGAGCGGCCGACCTTGCGTCCACCGTCGAGGCCGCTCTTCAGCAGGATGGTCGGCGTGTGCGCAACGCCCGCCGCCATCACGACGCGCGGGGCCCGGATGCGGAAGCGCCCGACATCGCGCCAGCCGTCGATGTCGACGACGCGCCCCTCGACGCCGACCGCCCGCCCCCGCTCGACGAGGACGCGGTCGACGACGCTGCAGGTGCAGACCGTGCCGCCGTTTGCGACGAAGGCCGGGAGGTAGCTGCGGTCCATCGACTGATTGGCCCCGTGGTGGCAGCCCGTGATGCAGTCGGCGCACCCGCCGCAGCCTTCGACCGCGCGGGGCAGCGGGCCGCCCGGGTTGCCCATTGCGACGAGC
>SYAK01000240.1 GCA_005788935.1 Pseudomonadota bacterium | reverse complement strand
CCGCCAGGAGGGCGCGCCGCGCGTCGAGCTCAGGCGAAGCGGCGTCGTGGCCGAGCGTCAAGGCCACACCATCGACCTCACCCTGGACGGTCAGGATGGCCGCTCGCAGCGCCACGTGCTCCGGAGCCCGCCACACAAGGTCATCGGAATCTCCGGTCGCCCGCCACGCGCCCTCGGCGCCTTCGATGTCGCCGCGCTCGAGGCGGGACCAGCCGAGCAGCACCTGCGCCTGGCTGTCCCCGGAGTCGAGGGCGAGCGCGGCCTCGCAGCTTCTGACCGCGTCGTCGAGGCGGAGGGCAGCGAGGTGATCCGCGCACGCGCTGACGTGGGCCGCGAGCGTCGCGGCGTCGTCGAGGCGCTTCTGTTCGAGGCGGGCCTCGGCGTCACCGCGCCCGACGAGCGCCGCCCGCCGGGCCGTCCGCTGCGTCTCGCGCGCCTCGGGAGGGATGCCAGCCGCAGCGGCGAGCGCATCCACCACCCAGACCGACTCTGCGGGAAGGTCGGGTGACGCGAGCTCCGCAAGGATCGCGGCCTGTGCCGCGGCCCGGTCGCCATCCGCCTGCAGGAGACGGCGCGCCGCGTGGTGGCGCACGTCGAGTTCGGAGGCTCGGCAGTCGTCGGTCGAGAGGGTGGCTCGCGCCGGCCGTTTGCCAGCGTCCACGAGAGCTGCGAGCGCGGCGGCCCGCCCCTCGGCGCGCAGCTCGCGGAGCGGGCGGGCGTGGTGTTGCGCCCACCAGCCGCGCCACGCGTAGCCGACGCACGCGAGGCTGGCGTCGTCATGGAGCGAGGTCAGCATGTAGGGCAGCGCGTCGTGGCCCGTGATCGCGGCGAGCGTCGCGAAGCGGTCGTGCGCGTCCATCTGCGGATGGCCCCCCGACACGCCCTCGGCGGGAGGAATCGACGTGACGAGGGCTGTCACGGAGCTCGGGTTGGCCCGCGCCACCAGGCCGTCGAGAAGGCGCTGCGTCGTGTGGGAGGCGAAGTGCCCCTCGCTCGTCACCCACAGACTCTCGGCGGGGTCGGCGGGAAAGAGGGCCTCCCACGTGGCCCAGTCGGCCGCCTCGCCGCCCTTCTCGATGGCTGCGATCCAGGAGGGACAGCGTCGGTCCCAGCTGCCCGGGTTGCGCTCGCCCGTATCCTGACATTCCGTCAGGACGCGCGCGATCTGGTGCGACATGCGCGCGATGGCCGGCTTGAGCGCTTCGGGCGGGGCGGGCATCGTCGGGGCGGGCCATGCGGGCGGGGCCGCGGCGACGGCCCCGGCGAGGGCGATTTGGGTGACGCCCGCGAGGCTGGCGAGGGGAAGGCGCATCGACGGTCTCCTGAGCGAGTGGACGGCGGCGAGGGGAGGCTGGAGCGTCTGGGCAATCGGCGGGAACAACGCCGGACGTGACCGGATTCCCCGTCCGGTGCGTCGGCCCCGATGCACCAGGCGCGCATGGGCCCCGCAGGAGAGGCTCGCACGCGTCACCACCTCCCACACGAGGACACCCTCGGGGCCAAACGGCGGCCACTGCAAGCGGCGCCCTATGGAGGCCCTGGCGTCAGGGGCGATGGGGTCAGGCCTGTGGGCGGCGCGATCGGGACGGAGCCCGAGGCGAGCGGCAGGGTCTGGACGGGGACTCCGCCAGCAGCGGCCGCGACGGGGGTCGGCATGATGTGGTAGTCGAACGACCACGCGAGCGGTGGCAGGGACGCGACGCCGGGGGGAAGCCGGATGAGTCCACGCCGGATGGCGGGCGGGCCATTGCCGGGCGGTGGTACCCGGGTGTCGGCGACCTGCGTCCGGACGCGCAGGGTCCCGCCGTCGGGCTGGGGCAGGAAGCGATCGGCGAAGGTCCGCGCGAGCGGAAAGACCAGCGGGTCCGAAGCGATCCCGGGCAACCACGCCCGGACCTCGGCGCGCCGGAAGACGTCACCGGTCGGGAAGGCGTGACCTGTCCGCCCGGGGTGCATGCGGACCGAGACCTCGACCCCCAGCGCGGTCCTGCGGGCCGAGACCTCCGCCGAGACGGCCTCGCGCACGTGGGCCGCGTCAAAGCCGCCTCGGAAGGCGTGGCTGCGGTGGCGCCCGCCGCCCGTCGAGGGGACCCATGGCATGTGGCAGTGCTGGCAGGTCTCGCCCGCCATGGCCGCGGCGCTCTCCTGCCACTCGCCGAGGGTGTCCTGTTGCGGTTCGTCCGTCAGGACATGGTGGCCGCGTCCGTCCGCGTCAGCGAGGAAGCCGAGGAAGTTGAACTGATGGCAACCGCCGCAGAAGGCGCTCTCGCCGAGCTCGCGTGTCGCGACCACCGGATGCGAGGCGCGGCTGCCCGCAGGGCGCGGGTGGACGCTGTCGGCGGCGAGGACAGCGCCAGCCCGGACGTGGCAGGTCGCGCACGAGACGCCATCGTGGGCCGCGCGGCCGGTCGGCACGCGCCCGCCGTTCTCCGGTGCGTGGCAGTTGCGGCACTCGGCGAGCGGCTCCGCCGCGTACGCCTCCTGAAAGATGGGGTCTGTCCAGGCCCGCGCGTGCAGCGAGCTTCGCCACTCGGCGGCGATGTCCGCATGGCAGCGCGCACAGTCGCCGACCGCCGTGCCGTCGAGCCCGGCTGGCACCCGCCCGAGGTCGACGGGCGTCGCGCCGCCGTCGGCGAACAGGGCTGGCGCGTCCGGGAGCCGGGCCGTCGACGACCAGGCGCAGCCCGCCGTGAAGGACGCCACCACCAGGAGCCGGAGCGGCGGGAGACGCATCAGCTGGCCGGTCTCGCGCGCGCGCCCGGGGGGCGACGGCGCGCATCGGCGGTTGAAAGGTCTCGCGCGTGGGGCTTCGGCATGGGCCCAGTCTGGCACACGAGGCGCGAGCCGGCGAGCGCTTGGGCGAGACGGGAGTGCCCCCCTCGCACAGACAAGTGCGGGCGCTGCGACGGGGAGGCCCGAGAGGGTTGGTACATCTCGAGCGTTCAGGCGCTTGCCGGCGCGACCGGCGCTTGACCCGCACCGGGTCCCTGGGCCACTCTCGCCTGGAGCGCTCGGACGCTGCGGACACCATCGAACACGCGCCAGCCCCGGGAGCCAAAAATGTCGAATCTGCATGTGAACGTCGACCGCGCAGGTGACACGTGGAGCCCCGAAGGCGAAGCGACCGCTGACACGTCGACCGGGCGGACGCGCCTGCGCGACGCGGTCGGCGGAGCTGTGGGTGTCGAGGCGCAGCGCGCGCGGTTGGCGCCCGTCCAGCGCCGAGTCGGCGACGTTCAGCTGCGGGCCGACGCGGAGGCCGAACAGGTCCACGTCGCGGCCGCGCACGGCGTCTCAGGCTCCGGAGGCGCCCTGCCGCACGGCGAGACGATCGCGCAGAGCTTCGGGACCTACGACCTGTCGAACGTGACGGCCCACACGGACGCGGCTGCAGCCGAGGGCAGCGCCGCGATGGGCGCAGAAGCCTACGCGACCGGCTCGGACATCGCGTTCTCGGGCGCGCCAGACCTCCACACCGCGGCCCATGAAGCCGCCCACGTCGTCCAGCAGCGCAGCGGCGTATCCCTGTCGGGCGGCGTCGGACAGGCTGGCGACAGCTACGAACAGCACGCAGACCGGGTCGCCGACGCGGTCGTGGCGGGGAGGTCGGCCGAGCCGATCCTTCACGAGATGGCTGGCGGAGACGCGGGGCCCGCAGGGGAGGTGCAGCGTCAGGCGGTGCAGCGCGCCCTCTCGTCGGGCACCGTCGACGCCGGGACCGAGGCCGCCACGACCGCGCGCGCTGCCGCCCGCGGCGGGACGACCATAACGGGCGACATGGTCGTCCGGGGCACGAACCAGGGGGAGGCCCTCGTCGCCCGAGGAGCGTCTTCAATGGCGGAAAACCCGGACTTCGAGAAGGACGCGATGGCGTTCGAGTTCCGGCTCGGTGTGGATGCCTACAGCCGCGGCAACAGGCCGGCGGGGGCGATGGCAGCGAAGGGAAAGGCCTACCTCATGGAGAAGACGGGGGCCACGGCGTGGAAGGCCTCGGAAGCCACGTTGGCGACGGAGCTGGTGAAGCTCGGCTCGACCGACGCCCGGTGGAGCGGCACCGTCGGAAAGGCGGTCGATGACCTCCTCGCCGTGTTCGACAGCGGCAACGTCGCGACGCGCATGTGCCATCTCGAGAACCTCTGGGGGATGCTCTCCCGCGACGTCGCGCTCGACAACCCGGGCATGGACGCCATGCTGACGCGCGCCGGTCTCATCGCCGAGGACCTGAAGCGGTTCCGCGAAGAGCGAGGGGGCAACCAGTTCGCCGTCCCTGCGGGCTCCGAGGTGGCGGGCCAGGCCGGCACCCGGCTCGAGAACCACAACCCCGCAGAGCGCCGGACGAATCAGACGATGGGCGCCGACCTCCGCACCCAGGATCCGGCCGCGCCGAGCGCTCCGCCGAGCGTTTCCGGGGGTGGACCGGAAGCAGGCGTGACGCTTGACCGTGCCGAGGCCACCGTTCAGGCCCCTGTGCTGCCAGCGGCGGGGGGGGCCTCCCCAGAGACCGCGCGACTGCAGTGGGAGGAGGGGGCCCGAATCTGGATGATGAACGAACGCAACAAGTGGGTGAACCTCATGCGGCAGCTCAGCATGCCGCTCGCGGCCGGGCCGTCGGGTACCACCAACAAGCTGATGAACCTCGGCATGGTCCTCGGCATGAGCCCGTTCGACACCCGCCTCGCCTGCATCGGGTATCTGTTGCCGTCCCATCACCACAGCCTGTGCGAGATCATGGAGGCCGCCGCACCGCATGGCGCGAGCGACTTCATTCGCGGCCGCGAGATGTACACACAGATCAACCCGTGGTCTCAGGCCGAGCTGAAGCAGTTCGGCAACGGGAAGTTCCCGCATGAGACGCACGGCGCCGACCCGGTCCCTGTCCCGCAGGGTGCCGCATGAGCGGCGGGCCTCGCCACGTCTGCCTCGAAGGCGGTCAGGTCGTCGGGCCTGGGGGATGGCTGCCAGAGCACCCCTCGGATTTCGCCTGGACCTCGCGCAGCGTCTCGTGCGGCTGCAACGCGCTCACGTGCACCCGCTGCGAGGCCCGTGTCACGTCGAGCCTCGGGAGCGACGGCCGCCTCTATCGCTGTGCCTGCAGGGAGCATGTCGCGCAGCTCGACGCGGAGTCCCTCTCCCCCTCGGACGGCGAGCCCCACCCCGCCCGCGCGCTGCCGTGGCGCTGTGCTGGCCACGTGCCGCTGCCTTTTCCCGGGGGCCGCATCGACGGGCTGACGCTCACGGGGCCGGGGCTCGCGCAGATCGTGAAGGACTGTCTCGCTGGGCGCCCGCCTCACGCTCCGTGGGGGACGTCACCGCTTGACGGCGTCGACTCGGCGACCTGGCTCGCGCGCCTCCATGCGCTGTTCGAGGACGCGACGGCTCGGTCGCAGATCGAGGCGCAAGCGCTCGAGGCGCTCGGCTCGACCGAACCGCTGGCGCGGGCGATCGCCCTCGACTTCTTCCTCTACCACCCCGCGGTGCCGGGCGCCGCACACGTCGCGAGGGGCTACACGGCGCGACCCCAGGACTACGACGGCGTGCCCCTTCCTTCGTGGCCTGCGGTCGATCTGGCCGACCGTTTTTGGCGGTTCGTCGTGGCTCGACTTGGCGCCTGTCCCGATGACGCGGAGGCCCTCGCGGTGGCGCGGGCCCGCCTCCTCGAACCTTCGGCCGAGCTCTCGGTCCTGTTGCGCGTCGCCCGCATCGACGACCGGTGGGTGCTCGAGCGGGCCGAGGCCCTCGTCACGGCCAGCCCGGGTCTCGTTGGAGGCCTGATGATGGTCCTCGACAACGCGCAGCGGGCCCGACCGCAGGCCGCAGACAGGCTGCTGCCGATCCTCGGCATGCTGCTGGCCCACCCCGGGCCGGAGCCTGGCCGAGCGCGCGCGGCGGCCCGCAAGTACCTCATCGCCGGTCCGCTCGCGCGCTATCTGGAAGCATCCGCGGCTTCCTGAGGCCGGTCTGGTGCCGGTGGGCGCGCCCCGATGGACAGGGCGACCGCTCCGCCGCCTGGCGCCACAGGCTGTCATCGGTCCGCACGTACAGCGTGTTCGGTCAAGACACGGCGCAGGCTCGGGGCGCGATGGAGGCCCTGGAGGCAGGCTTCGGCCGTGACGCGCCCGCGCCCGCGCCCCAGAGTCCGCGCGGGGCGGCGTGTGCGGGCTTGCGGTCGGGGCGGGCGGAGTGATAGCGAGCGGGCCATGCCGGAGCTGCCCGAGGTCGAAGCCGCGAGGACGTGGCTGTCCGCGTGGACGGCCGGGAGGCCCTTCGCCGCGGTCGACCCGACGCCGCTGAGCCTCCGCGGGCGCGAGGTCCTCGCCTGGAAGCGGCACGGCAAGCGGCTCGCTGGTCTGCTCGACGACGGGCGCCTGCTGCTCGCGCACCTCGGCATGACGGGCGCCTTCCGCCGCCTGCCCCCGGGGACCCTGCCCCCTCGCCACAGCCGCTGGCTCGCGACCCTCGACCACGGCGCCACCCTCGTCTTCGTCGACCCGCGCGGCTTTGGGCAGGTGAAGGTCACCGACCCGGCACCTCCGGACCCGTTCGCCGACCTCGGGCCCGACGCGCTCTCGCTGCTCACGGGTGAGGCGCCCGGGCCTGCGCTCGCGGCGGCGCTCGGCGGGGCGGGGCGCGCGACGCTCAAGGACCGGGCGCTCGATCAGGCCCGCGTCGCCGGGCTCGGCAACATCGCCGTCATCGAGGGGGCCTTCCGAGCCCGCCTCCACCCCCACCTGCCCCTCGGCGCGCTCGGACCCACGGACTTCGCGGCGCTCGCGGCCGGCCTGCGGGACCATCTGCACGAGACGCTCGCGGGGTGCCTCGGGACGCCCGAGCTCGTCTACGTCTCGCAGGGCGGCCCGAACCCCTTCCGCGTCTACGGGCGCGAGGGGGCCCCGTGCCCCATGGACCACGCCCCTCCCGTGCCCATCCTGCGGGTCACGCGCGCGGGGCGGCCGACCTTCACCTGCCCCGCCTGCCAGCCCGCGCCTGGCCACTGAACGAGCGCTCATTCACCTGTCACCGCTTCAGCGCCGCACCGCCGCCCGAGGAGCCCGCCCGATGCCAACCCCGCTCGCCCCCTTCGCCCGCCGCGCAGGCCTCCTGGCCGGTCTGCTCGGCGCCCTCGCCGTGGCGCTCGGCGCCTTCGGGGCCCACGCGCTGCGCGACGCGCTGACGCCGAAACACCTCGCGTGGTGGCAGACAGCAGCCGATTACCAACTGCTGCACGCGTGCTTCCTGCTCGGGCTCGCGGTGGCGGCCCGCTCGGAGGCCGGGCGGCTGCTGCGGGTCGCCTTCTGGCTCGGGCTCGGCGGGGTGACGGTCTTCTCGGGGACGCTCTACGCGATGGCGCTGACCGACGTCAGGGCGCTCGGCGCCGTGACGCCGCTCGGCGGCAGCGCGCTCATCACGGCGTGGGTCCTCGTCGCGGTGGCGCTGTGGCGAGGCCACTCCCGAGGTCCCTCCGAGGAGGCGTCATGACTGTCGGGCTTCCGCTCCCCGTCCGCGAGGTCATCCCCGAGGGGGCCCCGCTCGCCACTGTCGAGGCCGCCCTGCGGGTGCTCGCCTCGCCGTCGCGCCCGCCCGTGGTGGTCGTCGAGGCGGCGCTCGCGGCACGCCTGCCGCCCGAGGCTCCCGCGCCTTCGGGGCGCGAGGGGTCACCGTTTCGCATCCTGCCGCGGCTGCCCGACGGGCCGACGGGGCCGGGAGAGGACCCGGTCGAGGTCCTCGCCGCGCGCCTCGCCGAGGAGGAGGACCCGCCGGTCCTGCTCGGGCCCGAGGGCCGCCTCGTGGCGGGGGAGGCGGACGCGAAGGTGGTCGTCATCGGAGCGCTCGGCCTGGCCTCGGACACCATCGTCGCTGCGCTGCCGCCGATCCGGCTGCGGATCGACGCGGGGCGCGACAGCTTCGGGGGGCTCGCGGGGCTGCTGCCGCTGCTGCCGCCCACGTGGATGGCCGGGGTCAGGCTCGTCCTTCTGCTCGGGCTGAAGCCGGACGACGCGACCCTCGCGCAGCTGATGGCCTTCGCTGACGGCGCGCCGCTGCTGGCGTGGGAGCCCGACGTGGAGCTGGCTGCGGGCTGGGCGACGCTCGGGGTCGAGTCCACCTCGAGCCTCCCCGTGGCGGCGCGCACCGCGGCGCTGCTCGCGTCAGGCGTCGGGCGCACCACCCCGGCGCAGCTCATCGCCACGAGCCCGGCGCTCGCGGCCCTCGT
>SYAK01000239.1 GCA_005788935.1 Pseudomonadota bacterium | reverse complement strand
GCCGAGCAGGATCGCGCCAACCGCCTCGAGGAGCAGCTGAACGAGCAGCGCCAGAAGACGGAGCACGCGCTCGCCCGCATCCGTGAGCTCGAGCAGCGCCAGGGCGGCTTCGAGGAGGAGCAGCGGGACTGGGAGGCGCGCTATGACCGGGCGCGCGAGCAGACGACCCACGTCCAGGGCCTCCTCGAGCGGGCCCGCGACGAGGTCCGCGACCGTGACGAGACCATCGACGGACTCGAGCGGGAGGTCAGCGAGCTGAGGACCTCCGTGCGCCAGTTCGAGGCGACACGCGACCAGAGCGCCGAGCTGCTGACCGACCTCAAGTCGAAGGCTGTCCAGAAGGACCGCCGCATCGACGAGCTTCAGCGCGAGCTCGACATGATGGAGTTCGACCTGCGCAACGCGCGCGACGAGCTCGAGTCGGTGCAGAACTCGATGAACTTCGAGAACACCGAGACGCGCAAGCTCGAGCGCGAGCTGCTGCTGCTGCGCGAGGTCATCCACGAGAAGGAAAACCACGTCAAATCGCTGCAGATCGAGCTCGAAGAGCGTGACAAGGAGATCTACGACCTCAAGCTCGGCACGGGCGTGAAGGACCTGCAGGTCGCGAAGACCGAGATGATGGAGAAGTACTTCGCGAAGGACAAGGAGGCGAACGAGCTGCGCGACCGCGTCGCGAAGCTCGAGCAGCAGGTCAAGTCGACCCAGGGCGAGCTCGAGGATGTCAACGGGCGCCTCAATGACGCCAAGGACGTATCCAACCACCCGGATTTCAGGCGAAAGGAGCGCGAGCTGCAGCGTGCGCAGGAAGACGCTGACAAGCTGCGTGAGGAGGTCGAGCGGGTCGAGGCGCGCCTCGCCGAGTTCCCGCCCGAGTTGAAGGCCCGCCTCGAGGCCGAGGCGCAGCAGCTCGCCCGCAAGGTCGAGAGCCTCGAGGAGCGCCTGACCGCGGCCGAGGGCCAGTCGGCGGCCCGGGCGCGCGCAGACGGGGAGCTGTCGACCGCGAATCGGCGCATCGTCTCGCTCGAGTCCCAGCTGACCGAGCTCAAGGGCGAGCTGTCGGATGCGCGCAAGACGTTGCGCGATCGCGGTGGTGCGGCGCCAGTGTCGGGCGAGGACCGCTCGGCGGAGGTGGCCGACCTGACGCGGAAGATCGGCGAGCTCGAGGCGCGCGCCGGAGCGCTCTCGGACGAGCTGAAGCAGACGAAGGCCGACGCGGACCGCTTCCGCAGCGAGTCGGAGCGCCTGAAGTCGGAGGCCGACCGCCTCCGCGCGGACGTCGAGGCTGCCCGGTTGGCCGCGAAGGCGACCCCGGCCGCCGCTGCGTCGAGCCTCGACAAGGACGGCGCGCTCGACAGCATCGATGCGATGATGGACCTCTACCGTTCCTGGAAGTCGAACCTCGACGTCCTGAAGACCTACGGCGAGGACATCACCGGGGCGGGCGGCAACATGAAGGCCATCGGCGACGCGGTCGACGGCATCGGTCAGACGCTCAGCTCCATCGAGAAGGACGCGGAGGACATGCGCAACGAGCTGAAGTCGCTCAGGAACCTCATTGAGAAGGGCTGAGCCGCCCGCGCCCGCGGCCGCGTTCGGCCGATGATTTGAACATCCACGTATCGGTGCTTTGAACACCAAGGAAAATGGACCATGTCGACTGCCACCGTGACGTCGAAGCGGGAGATCGAGTTCCTCATTCAGGCCCGCTATCCGCTCATCTACGTCGTCTCCCCCGAGGAGGCGCGCGTCGAGCGGGCGCTCGCCGAGATCTGCGGCCGCCGCAATCGCAAGATCCTCGCCTGGTCCATCACCCAGGGCTTCGAGTCCCTTGACGGCGGCTCGTCCTACAGCGACATCCGCGACCCGCTGCGTGCGCTCGATTTCGTCACGAAATTCGAGGACAACCTCGTCTGTGTCCTGCGTGATTACCACCCCTTCATGAAGGACCCGTCCGTCGTGCGGCGCCTGCGCGACTGTGCGCGTCAGCTGAAGGACTCGAAGTACAACGTCCACCTCGTGCTGCTGTCTGCGACCTACGCGGCCCCGATTGAAATCGAGAAGGAGCTCGCGGTGGTCGACTTCGACCTCCCCGACCGGGACGAGCTCGAGAAGATCGTCTGGGAGGTCGCGCAGTCGGCGCCCCCGAGCCTGACCCTCGCGGTCAAGACCGACGCCGACGAGCGCGAGGCGGTCATCGAGGCGGCGCGCGGCCTGACCGCCGACGAGGCTCGAAACGTCTTCGCGAAGTCGCTCGTCAAGAAGCGGGACTTCGACGTCAAGACCATCATGGCCGAGAAGAAGGGCCTCATCCGCAAGTCGGGCATCCTCGAGTTCTACGAGACCGACCACCGCTTCTCGGACGTCGGCGGGCTCGAGGTGCTGAAGGCGTGGCTCCGCAAGCGGAAATCGAGCTTCTCGCGCGACGCCCGCGACTTCGGGCTGCCGTCGCCGAAGGGACTTCTGCTCATTGGTCTGCCTGGCTGCGGCAAGTCACTGACCGCCAAGGCGATTGGTGCGATGTGGCAGATGCCGCTCTTGCGCCTCGACGTCGGCAAGATCTTCGGCAGCCTCGTCGGCTCGTCCGAGGAGAACATGCGCAAGGCTATCAAGACCGCGGAGGCCGTGGCGCCGTCCATCCTGTGGCTCGACGAGCTCGAGAAGGGCTTCTCGGGCACCTCGAGCTCGGGACAGACCGACGGCGGCACGACGTCCCGCGTGTTCGGCACCTTCATCACGTGGCTGCAGGAGAAGCAGTCGAGCGTCTTCGTGG
>SYAK01000238.1 GCA_005788935.1 Pseudomonadota bacterium | reverse complement strand
CAGTGGCAGGTTGCGGTTCATGTAGCGTTTGGCGATGGCGACGACGAGCCGCAGGTTCGCGAGGATCATCATCGCGCGTCCCCGCTCGGCTTCCTCGTGTCCCGCCTCAAGGCGCCCCGCGAGCGCGAGGAAGACCTCAGGCTCGAGCCCGATCTCGGTGACGAGGATGCGCGCGCTGTCGCACAGGGCGTTCGCGCGACGCTGCTGCGAGAGCGGCACGCTCGCAGGCAGGCGCCCCGCGAGCAGCTCCGCAAATCGCCTCGGGTCGAGCGCCGTCTGGGCGCCAAGCAGCCGCCCCAGCTGTCTCTGCGCGCGGCGGAGCTCGTCGACACGGCGTCTGACGCCCGCGAGGACCCTCACAAAGACGCGATAGCCAAAGCCAAACTCGCGGAACAGGCGAAAGAGGTCCCTCTGCGCGGTCACGAGCGCCTCCGGCTCGGCCTCCCACTTCTGCCGCGCGGCCTCGAGCGTCTCCGTGCACGTCGCGAGGCGTGCAGCGAAGCGCTCGATGTCGCGGTTGACGGCGCCATCCTCGAGGTCGAGCCCGTCGTCGCCTTCAGCCAGATCACAGCGGTAGCCCGGGTCTTCGAGTAGTCGCTGCCCGCAGCCGAGCAGGTCCCGCGCGCACCCCGGGATGGCGAGCAGGGCCTCGAACATGGCCTCGGTGCCGGCCTCGATCTGGCGCGCCACGCGCTGCTCTCCGTCGCGACTCAGCAGGCCCACGTCGCCCACGCGGGCGAGGTACGTCGTGACGGGGTTGAATTCCTCGGGCTGTGGCGTCTTGCGTCTCGCCGCCTCGGTCTTCCGCTGTCCCACCCCACGCTTGTCCTGCTTCTGCGCCGAGACCATGAGCACCTCCGGAGTCCGTCGGGTTGGCAACCAGCGCGGCAGGCGCCGGTTGTAAAACGTGTGTCAGCGCTTGATGCAAACAGCGTTCCAATTGCTTCTGGATCCAAAGGAGCGATGAATATCATGCGGTTGCCCTTCCGGGCCCGGATGGCCTGGGCGTGGGTGTGACATCGATGTCATGGTCTGCGCCCGCGCTTGACGCGGTCTCCCGAAACGACGGACGCCCCGTGGTCGGCCCTCCATGGAGGAGGCCGACGACGAGGCGCCGAGAGGCAGGGCCTCAGGGACAGCTCACTTCCCGCAGCTGCAGCCCTTCTCGCACTTGCACTCGGGGGTGCCGCACTTGCCGCACTCCTTGCACTGGCCCTTGCAGCCGTTGGCGCAGCCCTTGCCCTTCTCATCGGCCTTGCCGGCCTTGTCCTCGCCCTTGTGCTCGTCGCAGGCGGTGACGGTGTCGGTGTCGGCGCGGACGTCCGAGACGGGGCCGGAGAGGACGAAGAGGGCGGCGGCGGCCGCGGCGAGGGTCTTGAGCATCGTCTTCATGATGGTTTCCTTGGGTTGGTAGAGGTCGGTTTGTGGTCGTCGAGTCGGGCGGAAGCCCTCGGGAGGTTCACCCCGACGCCCTGCGACAAAATGCCGCACCGCTCGCCTTGGGTCAACGAACAGTCCCCGACGCGACGATGATTTCTTGCGCCGCGCTCGAGAAAAACGAAACCCCGAAGCCGGAGGCCCCCTCTCGGGAGCACCCAGCGCCGGGGCGCCGCACGACGGGTGCGCGCTCAGAGCGCGCGGCGGGTCACTTGCCCTTCTTCAGGCACTCGCCGCCGCACTCGCAGCCCTTCTCGCACTTGCACTCGGGGGTCCCGCACTTGCCGCAGGACTTGCACTGCTCCTTGCAGGACTCGCTGCAGCCCTTGCCCTTCTCGTCGGCCTTGCCGGCCTTGTCCTCGCCCTTGTGCTCGTCGCAGGCCGTGACGTCGTCACCCGCAGCGCGCACGTCGCCGACAGGGCCCGAGACGAAGAGGAACGCGGCGGCCGCGGCGGCGAGGGTCTTCAGCATGGTCTTCATGGTCAATCTCCTATGGATACGGGGCATTGCGGGTTTGGTTTCGCGCGCACGTGTCAGCTACGTCGCGCCAGCTGCGACAAAATGCCGCGCCAGCTCCGTCGACGCAAGGAAAACCGAAGATGACCGTGTCACTTCTTGCTCGGGCTGCTCACCGGCGAAGGCACCGCCACCATCTTCTTCGCCGTTGACCACTGCACGTCGGAGTGCGTCGGCATCCACGCTGCGCGTCACGGCACACGCATCGAGGCGCTGGAGCCCATCCGCCAAGGCGTCCGCGCTTGTTTCGGCCGATACGACCGAGACGCTGCCGTGGGCCTGGCGCTGCGACACGACCATGGCAGCCAGTTCATGAGCCACCAGTTCCAGCACGAGCTCGCCTTCCTCGGCGTCCGCTCCAGCGCGAGCTTCGTCGCCGAACCAGAGTGCAACGGGGTCGCCGAGCGCTTCGTGCGAACGCTGAAGCACCAGCTCCTGTGGTTGAACACCTTCGACTCGATCGAGGCGTTGCGGCGAGCGCTCCACACCTTCAAGGACCTCTACAACCAAGCTTGGCTCGTGCAGAAGCACGGCCACCTCACGCCCGCAAAGGTACGGGCGGGTTTCACAAACCCTGCTCAGGCCGCGGCCTGAGTGGACCACCCAAGTTGTCCAGGAAACCGTGGTGCACTACAGTGGGGTGCGTTCCCGCGAAGAAGCGGTTAGGGTCCAAATAATCAGGATGGGTGCCGGGTTTGCGGCACACCACATCCCACAGGTCCGCAGCGAAGATGCTGTCCGGAAGTTCCCCGGCGAGAACCTCAGGTCGAGGGGTGCAAGTTTCGAAGATCGACGGGACGCGGGACGTGGGTCTCTCCGAGCGGCTGCGAGCCGGCAATGTCCGGCGTTGTTCGGTGCCCATCCGATCAGGCCGGGCACACCTCGCCTGAGCGTACGAACAGCGGGGAGGTTAACAGCGACGGAGCCGCTGGGTCAATCCGCCCTCGACGAGCGCCGAAGAAAACAGCGCACTGTGATGCGCCCCGCGGCGGAGCTACCGCCCCGCCCGCAGCGCCCGCCACATCACCCGCTGATCCGTCCAGAGCAGGCTCTCCGTGAGCCGGCGCAGGGCGCGCTCGCTCAGCGGCTGCCGGCCGGCGGGGACCTCGAGAGCCAGGATCTCCTCCTGGATGTCTGGGGCGAGGAGCAGCAGATTCATCAACTGCGTCAGCCGCGCGCGCGTGAGGCCGTGCTGGCGGGCGACGTCGGCCTGATCGTCGTACACGCCGGCCTCGATCTGCGCGGCGATGTGGTGGGCGAGCGCGAGGCGCTTGGCGACGGTCGCGGCCTGGCGTTCGGCGAGCTGGCCCCGGCGGCGGCTCGCGCGGGCCTTCGTGTCGTCCCAGGAGCGCCGGTAGGCCACCGTCTCGACACGCTGGGCAGCCTTCGGGCGGACGGCGAGAATCTCGGCGGGCGGGGTCATGGCGTGGCCTCCTGGGCGGCGGTGGGAGCGGCGCGGCCGGCCAGCCACTCGAGGGGCACCTCGTCGGGCGCCGAGGCGTCGGCTGCGGCAGGCGCGGCCACTGGGGCCTCCGTGGCGGCGTCCGCGCCCGGCTCGGTGTCGAAGGGGCCGCCAAGATCATGGAACCCGAT
>SYAK01000237.1 GCA_005788935.1 Pseudomonadota bacterium | reverse complement strand
TGCGCGCGACGGTGTCGAGGGACGGCAGCGATTTCCCGAGCTGGATGCACATCAGGGCCTCGTGGGCGCTCGCGTCCTCGGGCTTCGCGTAGTGCGCGTCCGCGGTCGCGACGAGCGGCACCTGGAGATCCTCGGAGAGGCGGATGATGGCGTCGTTGACCTCGTCCTGTTCGCGGATGCCGTTGCGGATGATCTCGAGGTAGAAGCCGTCCGAGCCGAAGAGACGGCGGTAGCGCTCGATCAGCGACCGCGCCTCGTCGATCTGCCCGCGCAGCAGCAGCTGGGGAATCTCCCCCGACAGGTTCGACGTCATCGCGATGAGGCCGCCCGCGTGGGCCTCGAGCAGCGGGCGATCGATCCGCGGCGGCGAGCAGCGCGGCGGCGTGTCCATCCACGCCCGCGACAGGAGCAGACACAGGTTCTGGTAGCCCTCAAGGTTCCGCGCGAGCAGCACGATCGTCCCGAGGCGCTTCGCGTCGAGGTCACGGCGGTCCCTGGGCGCGATGTTGACCTCGGCCCCGAAGATCGGTCGGACGTTCGCCCCGAGCTTGCCGATGACGTTGATGAGGTCGATCGCGCCGAACATGTTATTGTGATCGGTCAGCGCGATCGCGCCCGCTTCGTCCGCGTCCGCCCGCTTGACGAGGTCCTTGATGCGCAACGTCGAGTCGAGCATCGAGAATTCGGAGTGGACGTGCAGGTGGACGAAGCGCATGGCGTGGCTCCAGGACCTCGGACGGGGCCTCACCGCGCCGTTGACGGCGAAGGCCGGACGGCGCGAAGGTCGCTGCCGAGGCCGCCTCCCGAACGGAGTCGCGCCCGCCGACGACCGCCCCCGGAGATAGCATGACGACGCCCGCACCGCGAGCCCCCCTCGGAGACGCCTCCCGCGAACCCTTCGCGGCCGACCACATGGTCTGGCTCGACATGGAGATGACCGGCCTCGACCCCGTCACCTGCGTCCCGCTCGAGATCGCGGTGCTCGTCACGAACGGCGCCCTCGAGATCCTCGCAGACGGCCCGAACCTCATCGTTCACCAGCCCGACGCGGTGCTTGATGGCATGGACGCCTGGAACACGGAGCACCACGGGCAGAGCGGCCTCATCGCAGCCTCCCGTGCGTCGACCGTGACGCTCGCCGACGCCGAGCGCCAGGTCCTCGACTTCCTCGGCACCTGGGTCCGCCCGGGCGCCTCCCCGCTCTGTGGCAACTCCATCGGGCAGGACCGCCGCTTCCTCGTCGCGCACATGCCGGCGCACGAACGCTTCTTCCACTACCGCAACGTGGACGAGTCGACCGTGAAAGAGCTCGACCGGCGCGGGTCAGGCGCCGCCCCACCCCACAAGCAGGGGGCCCATCGCGCGCTCGACGACATCCGCGAGTCCATCGCCGAGCTCCGCTGGTACCGCGAGGCCGCGTTCCACCCAGCCCTCGCCGAGGTCCCCGGGGCGCCCGCGAGACCCGCCGTCAGCCGTTGACACAACGCCTTCCAACCTTTCGGTGGTCGCCTTCCACCCCTCCGCGACGGGCGCGGTGGCCCCTTCCGCAGGATGCGTGAGGTCTCAGGCTGCGGTGGCGCTCAGGGGGCGGCCATCCTCGAGGCGCAGGTCCTGCGGATCCTCCGCGATCTTTCTGCGGAGGACGGTCAGCAGGACCGCGGTCGCACCCGCGATCGCCACGCTGCCGACCCGCCCGATGACGTCGTCGCCCCGCAAGATGGCTGCGCCGGGTTCGGGTGGGGCGCCAGAGACGCGGAGGGCACACAGCCGTCGCGGGGCCGCCCCGCGGTCGCGGGCCATCACGAAGGCCTCCTGCCCGAGGACGCAGCCCTTTTGCCAGTCGACATTGGCGACGAGCCGAGGCGACGCCAGCGTCGACTCCTCCTCGGGCAGGTCGCGCGCGTCGTCGGGCCACTGCGTGAGGATGCGCTGCTGCTCCCAGTCACCCTCCGTGCCCGCGTCCGCCCCGGCTGTGACGAGCGCAGCCCCGAGCCGGGCCGTCACGGCGTCGGCGTCGACCCCGTCGGCCTCCGCGACCTCGAGGCGCACGAGCGGTTGCCCGACCTCACTCGCGACGGCCTCCCATGCGGAGATGCGCACATCCTCGAGGTCCACGAAGTGGCCAGGCGCGGGCAGGGAGGCCGCGTCCTCCAGCCCGAGCGCCCGCGCGACGACCGCGACCACGGTGGCGTGGTCCGGTCCCTGCACGACCAGCGTCCGCCGTGCGACCGGGGCCCCCCAGCGCACGTCATCGGCCACCCGGTGCGCGGCCAGGCCTGCGAGGACGCGCGGGACCGAGCCCGGCAGCCCGGACAGCGTCAGGTGGTCGTCGGAGACCTCAAGGCTCATCTGGCCGAGGTGCTTGCCCGCCGCCGTCGACATCGTCGCGAAGCGCGCGTCGCCGGGCGCCGCCTTCAGGAGCCCGGACGACGTCATCGCGTGCAGGAACCGCAGGCGATGGCGGCCGGTGATGCGCACCGCCTGACGCGGCTGGAGGGACGTGACCGTGACGGCGCGCGGGTCGGTGGTGGGGTCGGCGACAGGGGATGGGGTGTCCATGAGGGCAGGGCGGTAAGCACGACACGAGCCTCGCAAAGGGCCCTGCGCGTGCCCGCGTCGCTTTTTCTCGCCATCGTGTGCGGCCTCCGGCATGGATCGCCCATGGCGCGCTACGTACGATTCTCGGTCTTCGGCAAGCACGGTTGGGCTCGCGTCGTCGACGACGGCCTCCAGCCCATCGCGGGCAGCCCGTACGACGGCGGCGTCCCCGTCGACGCTGGCGCGGTCCTCGAGTGGAGCGCGGTCCGCCTCGGGGTTCCTGCGAACCCGACGAAGATCGTCTGCATCGGCCGCAACTACGCGGACCACGCGGCCGAGCTCGGCAACGACCTCCCGACCGAGCCGCTCATCTTCCTCAAGCCGCCAAGCGCTCTCCTGCCGCATGAGGGCGCCATCGTGTACCCCGTGGGTCAGTCGTCCCTGGTCCACCACGAGGGCGAGCTCGGCGTTGTCATCGGCCGCCGCACGCGCCACGTGGCGGCGGCCGACTGGCGCGCTCACGTCCTCGGCTTCACGGTCGTCAACGATGTCACCGCCCGTGACCTGCAGCGGAAGGACGTTCAGTTCACGCGCGCCAAGGGGTTCGACACCTTCTGTCCGGTCGGACCCTGGCTCGACACCGACTTCGTGCCCGAGGACCAGGCCGTGACCGTGCGCGTCAACGGGCAGGTGCGTCAGGCCGGTCACCTCGGTCAGATGATCTTCCGCGTCCCGCAGCTCATCGAGGCCATCAGCCGCGTCATGACGCTCGAGCCAGGCGACGTCATCGCCACGGGCCCGCCCTCGGGGGTCGGGCCGCTCGAGGTCGGTGACGAGGTCGCGGTCGACATCGCGGGTCTCGGGACCCTCGTCAACACCGTCGCCGCCCCGTCGGCCTGACCCCGAGACAGGCCTCGTGTGCCCCGCGGCCTCGCCCTGGCCTGGATGGCGAGCCCACGCGCGGCGTCTTGCCGAGGGTCCCGGGGCGTCCAGGTCGCGCGCGCGCCCCGGATTGACGCGCCGCGCGCGGGCATGGTACCGGGAACCTGCTGGGGGCGGGCCTCGTCCGCCACCCTCGGCGCCTCGTGCCTGCGAGGCGCGTGCCACCCCGAACGCCTGAAGGTGTCCCATGAGTGTCGTGAACGTGTTCAAGGAAATCGACGAGCGCCTGAAGTCCGATCCCGCCAAGTCCCGCGCGATTGATGGGTCCTTCCGCTTCAACGTGACCGACAACGGCGCGGGCGTGTGGGTCGTCGACACCCGCGCGGTCGAGGTGCGTGAGGCCGCCGAGGACGCCGATGTGACCATCACCGTCGCGGGCGATGACCTCATCGCGATCCAGGCTGGCTCGCTCAACGCGATGCAGGCCTTCCTCGGCGGCAAGATTTCGGTCGATGGCGACATGGGCCTCGCGATGCGCCTGCAGGAAATCCTCGCCTGACGCCTCCCTGAGCGTCGGCTCGCGCCGGCCGTGAGACCCCGCCTCGTGCGACGGTCTCGACGGCCGTCTTTGATCGTATCTCCGCCGCGCGTCCGGGAGCCCCGATGTCCTCCGACCCCGCCGCGTCGCGCCCCCTCGCGGGGCTGCGCGTCCTCGACCTCAGCCGGCTGCTGCCTGGGCCCTACGCCACCCGCGTCCTCGCCGACCTCGGCGCCGAGGTCGTGAAGCTCGAGTCCCCCGACGGCGGGGACTACCTGCGCCACATGCCGCCGCTAGCCCCGTCCGCGGCCGGTTCAGCGGGTGCCCGCGCGAGCTGGGCCTTTCGGGCCCTCAACGCCGACAAGCGTGGCGTGGCCCTCGACCTGAAGCACCCAGAGGGCGCGGCGGCCTTCCGCGCGCTCGCGATTCAGGCCGATGTCCTCGTCGACTCGTTCCGCCCCGGGGTCCTTGCCCGCCTCGGCTTCGGTCCCGATTCCCTCGCCGCCCTCAATCCGCGTCTGATTCATTGTGCGATCACGGGTTACGGGCAGCACGGACCTTGGGCCCAGGCGCCCGGACACGACCTCAACTTCCTCGCGCGCTCTGGCGCCCTCGGCCTCTCGGGTCCATCCGACGCGGCCCCGACCATCCCGCCCGTTCAGGTCGCTGACCTCTCGGCTGCCCTCTGGGCGGTCATCGGGATCTTCGCGGCCCTCGAGGCGCGCCGCCAGACCGGGCTTGGCCGATTTGTCGACATCGACATGACCGCGGGCGCGTCCGCCCTGCTGATGGCGACCCTCGCGCCGTGGCTCAACGGGGCTCCGGGCCCACGCGCCCGGGGCGACGACGTGCTGACCGGCGGTCAGACCTGCTACCGTGCCTACGTCTGTCGGGACGGTCGGGTCTTCACGCTCGCCGCCCTTGAGCCCCAGTTCTGGGCGGCTTTCTGCGCCCGCGTCGAACGCCCGGCGTGGCGCGCGCGGCAGTTCGACCCGGCGCTCGGGGCCGAGGTGGCAGCCCTCTTCCTGACGCGTGACGTCGCCGAGTGGACCTCACTGCTCGCGGGCTCCGACGCGTGCGCAGAGCCTGCGCTCTCGCTGTCCGAGTGGCGCGACGACCCGCACACGACGGCCGCGCGGTTGCTCATGACGGGCGACGACGGCATGACCCACCTTCGTACGCCGGCACGCGATCCGGTCGGCCCGGCACCTGGCTCCGCTCCAGGCCTCGGCGAGCACACCCGCGAGGTGCTCGCGTCGGTCGGCTGGGACACGGCTCGCATCGACGCGCTCATCGCGGCTGGCGCCGCACGCGAACCCAAGGTCAACGCATGAGGCCCCTCCGCATCATCGGCCGCGCCTGGCGCATCCTCTTCGCACTCCTCGGCATGTTCCTGGCGTGGTGCTGGAGCCGCAGCGGTCTCCGCTGGCTCGTGCTCGCGGGGCTGCTTCGTCAGAGACCCTACCGGCCGCTCGAGAACCCGCGCATCGTCCGGCGCGCCTTCGAGGCCCTCGGCCCGATCTTCATCAAGCTCGGTCAGGTCATCGCGTCGAGCCCTGGCCTCTTCCCGCGCCGCTACGCCGACGAGTTCCAGCACTGCCTCGATCGCGTCCCGTCCTTTCCGCTCCCGCGCGTCAAGGCCACCATCACCGCCGGACTCGGCCGCCCGGTGGAGCAGATCTTTACCGAGTTCGAGGACGCACCTCTCGGCTCCGCCTCCATCGCGCAGGTCCACGCGGCCCGCCTCGCCGACGGTGCACGGGTCGTCATCAAGGTTCAGCGGCCAGGCATCGCGCGCATCGTCGACGCTGACCTCTGGTGGATGCGCCTCGGCGCGGCGGTCGTGAGCCGCCTCTTTCGCGGCGCCCGTCTCGCCAATGTGTCCGGCGTCATTCGGGATTTTGACCGCACGATCCATGAGGAGATCGACTTCCGGCGCGAGGCCGCCAACCTCGACGAGTTCAACGCGCTGATGGCCCGCTACAAGCTCCCCGATGTCCGCGCTCCGCGGCCAGTCGCAGGCCTCGTGGCGCCGACCGTGCTCGTGATGGAGCGCTTCGACGGCTTCAAGGCCGACGACGTCGCGCGCATGCAGGCCGCTGGCATCGATCCGGGCGTCTATCTCCGCAAGGGCCTCAAGGCGTGGCTCATGACCGTCATGCTCGACGGCTTCTTTCATGGCGACGCCCACGCCGGGAACCTGATGATGATGCCAGGACGCGACGGCGAGCCACCGAGCGTCGGGCTGCTCGACTTCGGCATCATCGGGCGCTTCGACCTCAAGCAGCGCCATCAGGTCATGCGTTACGTGCTCGCCTTCACCGCGCAGGACTATGGCGCGCTCGGCGACATCATGGCCGAGATCGGGGCGGTCGGGCAGGGGGTCGACCGGGCGGCCCTCGTGGCCGACCTCGAGCGCGTCTACGCGCCGCTCCTCACGAAGTCGCTCGGCGACATCCACTATGAAGAAATGTTGCCAGAGATCACGGCCCTCGCCTACCGCTACGGCATCTCGCTGCCGAGCGAGTTCCTGCTGATCCTGAAGCAGCTGCTCTTCTTCGACCGCTACGCCAAGGTCGCGGCGCCTGACCTCAACGTCTTCTCGGACATCGGGCTCGTCGACTTCCTCTTCACCCCCATCGCGGCGCAGAGCGGCCTCGACTTCAACGTGCTGATGCCGCTGATGATGCGCATTCAGGGGCGCGTCAAGCGCGGCTGAATACGTCAGAAGGCGACGACGTCGTCGATGGCGCCCGCGTCGAGCAACAGCATCGCCAGGCGGTCAAAGCCGAGCGCGATGCCCGCCGACGGCGGCATTCCCGCAGTGAGAGCCCCGAGGAAGCGCGGGTCGAGCGGCAGCTCGGGCCGTCCGAGAGCGCGGCGCTCGACGTTGTCGGCCTCGCACCGTGCCCGTTGCTCGTCGGCATCCGTCAACTCGGCGAAGGCGTTGGCGAGCTCGAGCCCGCCAAGGTACAGCTCGAAGCGCTCCGCGACCTCGGGGTCGTCCGCCTTGCGACGCGCCAGCGAGGCCAGCGAGGCCGGCCATTCCACGAGAAACTCGGGCGCCTCCGCGCCGAGCGACGGCTCGGCTCGCTCGACGAGCGCCGCGAACCAGGCGTCCGGGTCGAGGCGGCGTGGGTCCCGCAGGTCGGCCCGCGTCTCGAGCGCCTCGAAGAAGCTCAGCCGGCGCCACGGCGGGCGCAGATCGAAGCTCTGGCCGCGCCACGTCAGCTCCGATCCGCCCGCGAGGTGTCCGAGCAGCGCTTCGCAGTCGCTGAACAGGGCCTCGTAGCCGTCCCGCACCCACGGACGGTACCACTCGAGCATCGTGAACTCGGGTCGGTGGTTTCGCCCCCGCTCACCATCCCGGAAGACGCGCCCGAGCTGAAAGATGGGGCCCGCCCCCGCGGCGAGCAGCCGTTTCATCGCGTACTCGGGGCTCGTGATGAGCCATGCGTCCTCGGGCGGGGCCCCTGGATGCCACGCGAGCCGCACCGCCACCGGATCGAGGTGGGTCTCGGTCCCGGGCGATGGCACGATGAGCGGGGTCTCGACCTCGGTGAAGCCGGCGTCACAAAACCAGGCCCGGGTCGCCTGCAGCAGCCGCGACCGAGCCGCGAGCCGCGTCAGGCGGTCGCCGAAAAATGCGCCGAGGTCAGCCGCGGGATGACCTGAGGGCGGTGGCCACTGGCCTGGCCCGGCCGTATGGAAGGCGAGCTCGCCGTTCGATCCGAGCGCCACGAGGTCGCCTGGCGCAACGGCCGCCACGACGGTCGGCGACACGGGATGCCGCCTGACGCGCCCTGCATCAAACACGACGAGCGTGCCCTCGTGGATTGCGAGGACACGCCCGTGGATGTCTGCGAGGCGATGCGGGTCGCCGCGGGTCACTTCGTCGCGACGCGCTCGAGGTACTCACCCGTGCGGGTGTCGATGCGGACGATGTTCCCGACGTCGATGAACAGCGGCACGCGGACGCTCGCCCCGGTCGAGACCTCGGCGTTCTTGGTGACGTTGTTTGCGGTGTCGCCCTTCACGGCCGGCTCGGAGTAGGTGATCGCGAGCTCGATGAAGTTCGGCAGCTCGACGGTGATGGCGCGGCCCTCGTAGAAGAGGATGTCGCAGGCCATGCCCTCCATCAGCCACTTCCACTGGTCGCCGAGCTGCGCCTTCTGGATCGGGAACTGGTCGAAGGTCTCCGCGTCCATGAAGATGTAGGTGTCGCCTTCCATGTACGAGAAGGTCGCGGTCCGCGTGTCGACGTCAACCTCGTCGAGCGTCTCACCCGTCCGGAAGTTGCGCTCGATGACCTGGCCCGTGATGATGTTCTTCAGCTTCGTGCTGGTGAACGCGGTGCCCTTGCCCGGCTTCACGAACTGAAAGTCAACGACCTTCCACGGGGCGTTGTCCATCTTGATTTTCAGGCCTTTGCGAATCTCGGAAGTCTGGTAGGGCATGGGGAACTCCTCGTGCTGCCACGGTTCGGGGGGCGCTCGTATCATGGCCGTGCACGGGTGTCACCCCTCGGCTTCACCTTTCCTTCGAGGGGCTCCGGATGCCGCCCTCCGCCACACCCGATGTCCCGACGCTGCTCGCCCTCTGGGAGCGCGAGCGCGAGGCCGAGGTCGCCCGGTTCCGCGAGGCCTCGGCCGCGATGACCCTCAAGGAGCGCCTCGCCCGCGGCCTCGCCTGCGCCGGGCTCGAGGTCGTCGACACGCTTCCTGCGGCGGGCGGGCGGCTCACGGTGCTCGTCCGCTCGAACCGCCGCGATGTGGCGTTCGACCGCCACCATGTGCGCCTGCGTCCGGGCGACCCGGTCGTCCTCTGCCGCACCGAGCCCGACGAGGAGGGCGCGGTGCGCGCGATCGTCGGGCGCTGGCAAGGGGAGCTGCTCGGCCTCGCTGTCGACGCGGAGGCGGTCGAGGCGCTCGAGGAGGCGCCCTTTCGCCTCGAGCGCGAGGCCCCCGCGACGACCTTTCTTCGCGGCCGCGAGGCCCTCGAGGCGCTGAGGCGTCCGGCTGGCGACCTGGCCCGGCTCTGGGCCTTCGCGACCGGCGCCCTCACCCCGCGGGTCGAGGGGCGGGCCCCAGCGACGTGGTTCGACGAGGACCTCGACGGTCCGCAGCGCGAGGCCATCGCCAACGCCCTCGAGGTCGGTCCGATATCGCACATCCACGGGCCTCCCGGGACTGGCAAGACCCGCGCGCTCGTCGAGGCGGTCCGCCAGCTGGTCGCCGACGGGCACCGTGTCCTCGTCGCGGCGCCGAGCACCACCGCCGTCGATAGCCTCGCCGAGCGCCTCGTGGCCGCGGACGTCGAGGTCCTGCGCATCGGTCACCCGGCCCGTGTCTCGCCCGCGCTCGAGGCGGTGACGCTCGACGCCCGACATGACGCGACCGAGGCCGCCGCCCTCGCCGCAGGCTGGCTCCGCGAGGCTCAGGCCCTGCGCGCCCGCACCGAGAAGCAGGCCGCGCGCGGGACAGGTGACCGGGAGGCCCGCCGCGATGCCTTTCGCGAGGCCCGGCGCATGGTCGGTGACGCGCGGGACCTCCTGCGGCGCACCGAGGCGGCCCTCGTCGAGCGCGCCCGGGTCGTCTGCGTCACCCTCACCCTCGCGTCGCACCCAGCCCTCCGCGGACTGCGGTTTGACGTGGTGGTCGTCGACGAGGCCACCCAGGCCGTCGACCCGCTGCTCTGGATCGCACTCGGCCGCGCGCCGCGTGCCATCCTCGCTGGCGATCCGTGCCAATTGCCACCCACCCTCGTCGATCCCGAGGTCGCCCGGTCCGCGCTCGGCGAGAGCCTCTTCGAACGCCTCCACCGCCTGCACGGTGACGCGCTGCTGCGCATGTTGAGGACCCAGCACCGGATGCATGCGGACATCATGGCGTTCCCGTCCGAGGCGATGTACGGCGGCCGCCTCGTGGCCCACCCGCGCGTCGCGGGCCACCGCCTCGAAGACTTGCCCGAGGTCGACGCCGACCCCGCCCGCGACGCCCCGCTCGTCCTCATCGACGCAGCAGGGGCTGGTTGGCACGACGCCCGACGCGAGCCAGACGGCTCGACGCTCAACCCGGCCTTCGCCGAGCGCACCGCGCGCGAGGTCCGGAGGCTTGCGTCGCGCGGAGTCCCGGTGCAAGATATCGGCGTCATTACAGCCTATGACGCGCAGGTCGGCCTCCTCCGGGGCCAGCTGTCCGATCTCGTGACCGCCGGCCTCGACGTCAGCTCCATCGACGGCTTCCAGGGGCGAGAGCGGGAGGCCATCGTGCTGGATCTCGTGCGCTCGAATGACGACAGCGACCTCGGCTTTCTGACGGACACCCGTCGCATCAACGTGGCCCTGACCCGCGCGAGGCGCCTGCTCATCGTGGTCGCCGACTCGGCGACGCTCGGCGGGCACCCCTTTTATCGGCGAATGCTGGAATCGTTCGAGATTCTAGGTTGTTGGATAAGTGTCTTCGCGGATGACGGCACGCTCTGAGGCCGCCCTCGAGGCTTCGGACGGCATCGTTTGTTTGATTTTGTGTTGCCAGCCCGCGGTCGCATTCGCTACACCTCGCGCGAGCTTCGGGTCGGCGCGCTCACGCAGCTGTGCCTCCCGAGCCCCCCGACCCAACCGCCGTACTCATGCGCGCGCACCCGAAGGATCCGGTCTCATGACGAAGTCCCAACTCATCGAACTCGTCGCCAGCAGCAAGCCCGAGCTCTCGCGGAAGGTCGTCGAGCACGCTGTCAATGCCGTGTTCGACGAGCTTGTCGAGGCCATGAAGCGCGGCGAGCGCATCGAGATCCGCGGTTTCGGCAACTTCACCGTTCGCCAGTACCGCGCCTACACCGGTCGCAACCCGAAGACCGGCACCTCGGTCGATGTCGCGCCGAAGTCCATGCCGTTCTTCAAGGTTGGCAAGGACCTCCGCGACCGCATCAACAGCGCGAGCTGACTTCGTCCCGCGCTCGTTCGGCGTCCGGTGCCGCTCTTGCAGCGCCGGGCGCTTTTGATTTTTTCGGAACTGAACGTACCCTTCGACCGTGCAGCACGCACCGAACAGACCGACGCCGGGCGGGCCCTCCGCGAGCCGCCCGCCGCTGGCGCTCGCCATCATCGCCGAGCTGGCGGTCATGGTCGGCGCGGTCATGGTCATCGGCGGCTGGCCAATCGTTCTGTGGACCCTCGCCTCGGGTGCGGCTGGCGCCTTCCTGCTCGTCCGGAACGGGCCCCGCGACGCGTTCGCGCTGCTCGAGTTCTGGCACGCCTCTTCGGGTGGCGCGCGCGGGCTGGCGCTGGCGCGGGCGGACTCGGGCGACGGGCTGTTGCGTTCCCTGGGCGCGCTGGCGTTGTTTCTCCCGGGGTTGCTGACGGACGCGCTTGGGCTCGCGCTCTGCCTCCCGCCTGTCCGTCGGCGCATCCTGCTCGCGCTCGGGCGCCGCGGTCCACACCGCGTCAGTCGCCGCAAGGAGGTGCGCAACCGGCCTCCGACCGGCGAGTGGCACAGCGTGAAGGCGACCGCAGGTCGGCGACCTTCGGCCGACGTCGACGTCCTGCCTCCCGAGGTCGCTCCGCCCACGCCGTTTGACGCCGCCGCGCCTGTGGTCATCGAGGTTCGGCCGACGCGTCGCGGCGGTGGCCGCTGACCTTCCCTCAGGCGTCCCAGCGTCGGCCGCCCGGGACCACCACGAGCCGCGTCGGTCCGCGCGTCGGCGCACGACGTCCGAAGCGCTTGCGCAGGTGTGCCACGAGCCGCGTCGGGCGCCAGTTCCCCGTCACGAGCAGCCAGCCCGTCAGGGCACCACCCATGTGGGTGTGGATAGCGACGCCGTAGTGAGGCAGGGCCGCGAAGAACACGAAGTCCGTGACGATGGCGATCCAGATGATGTGCCGCGCCTTGACCGGAATGACGAAGAAGAGCAGCAGCTCGGCCGTCGGAAAGATCTTCGAGAAGGCCGCCAGCAGGCCGAAGATGGCGCCTGAGGCGCCGACCACCGGAGCGTCTCCGAAGAGCGATGGGGCGACGAGGTCAGCGAGGGCCGTGAAGAGCCCCGCGCCGAGGGCGGACAGGAGGTAGAACCGCAGGAAGTCGCGGGTCCCCCAGCGGGCCGTCAGCGAGGCTCCGAGGAACCAGAGCCCGAGCATGTTGAAGAGCAGGTGGCTCGGGGTGTGGAGGTCGTGCAGGAAGGCATAGCTCAGCAGCTGCCAGACTTCGCCCCCGGCGAGGGCGCCATCGGTCAGCATCAGGGCCCGGTGCAGCGAGCGCATGACGCCGCTCTCGCCCGAGTTGATGGCGAAGGCGAAGACGAGCCAGATGAGGGCGTTGACGACGATGAGCCGCAGGACAACCGGTGTCGGGCGGCGGCGGCTCTGGGAGAGGTCGATGCGCATGGGACGCTCTATAGCTCCATCCCGTGGCCGAGACCAGCCTCTGGCGCCAGTGACCGCCAGTGACCCGCCAGTGACCCGCGAAACGAAAAAGGGGCGCCAGCCTCGCGGTTGGCACCCCTTTTGGACCCCAGGTCCTCGCAGACCCGATCAGGGCGCCGCGAGCATCCCTTCGATCTTGGCCTTCATGCCCTCGAAGTCGCTCGGGTTCTCGATGCGCTCGCCGTTGATGAACATGGTCGGGGTGCCATTGACGCCCACCTTGCCACCGAGCGCGATGTCCGCATCGACCGCCGCCTTGTGGGTCTCGGCGTCGAGGGCCTTCTTGAACTTGTCGAGGTCGAGACCGACCTCGCCAGCGTACTTCTCGAGGTCCGCGCGGGTGAGGGCCTTCTGGTTCTTGAAGAGGAGGTCGTGGAACGGCCAGAACTTGCCCTGCGCGAGGGCCTCGAGCGCACCCTGGTGGGCGAGCTTGGCGTTCTGGTGGAAGTCGAGCGGGAACTGGCGGAAGACCACATGGATCTTGTCGCCGAAGTGGCCCTTGAGCTGGTTGAGGGCGTCAGCGGCGCGCGAGCAGAAGGGGCACTCGAAGTCCGAGAACTCGACGACCTTGATCTTCGAGTCCTTGCTGCCAGCCTGTGCCGGCTCGCCCGCGAGCATCTCGGCCTTCAGCTCGTCGGTCAGGGGCTTGTTCATCGCCTCCATCCGCTGCAGCTCGCCGATGACCTTGTCGTACTCGCCCATCATGCGCTGGCACTGGTCGGGCGGGAAGCCCGGGGTCTTCTCCTTGACCATCGCGCAGGTCTTGGTGGTCTCACCGAGGTCCTTGCAGAGCTTCTCGGCGAGCGTCGTGCAGACGGCCTTCAGGCCCTCGAGCTTGCCCTTCGAGAACTCGACGTCCTTCGCGCCGGCTTCGCAGGCCGCGGCCGGGAGGAGGCTGCCGACGACCGTCTTGATGGCGCCGCAGGTCTCGCTCTGCTCGCCAGCGAGGCCGCAGAGGGTCTTGGCGTAGGCGTCGCATGCGCCAGCGGCGGCCGGGGCGTCACCCGTCTTGGCCTCGGTGGCCTCGGGCGAGGCGGTGACCTCGGCAGGCGCGGGGGTCTCGGGCTTCGGCGCGCAGGCCACCGCGAAGAGGGCGAGGGAGCTGAGGAGGAGCGAGCGCATGGTTCAGGTCCTTGACTGGAGGGCTGGAGGCAGGGGCGCGCGGCGCGCAGCCGCCCGCGACAGAGGCGCAGCGCCCTATCCGAAGGTCGTCGCATGTGCAAGGGAAATGAGGCATGGCGCCCGCTCGTCCTGCGCGGAGGCAGGGCGGGCGCGGCGCCATGCGGAGACGGAGACTCAGTTCGCGGCGGGGAGGGCGCGGACGCGCAGGCCGTGATAGTCGCTCGACGGCGAGCCAGGGGGCGCGGACGGGATGTCCGTCGGGGTCGTCAGCGTGGTCAGGCGCTCGCGGGTCACCACGTCGAGGACCGTGACGCCCGGGGTCGAGCCCGCGATGGCGTGGGTGCCCGAGCGCGGGTCGGGCCCCCGCAGCGTCACGTAGAAGTGGGCCCCGTCGGGCGAGAGCGCCAGGAGGTCGGGGGCGTCCACGATCCCCTCGAGGTTCTCGCGAAGCGCGTGGGTCGTCCCGTCGAGGATCGCGATGTTGTCGGAGTCGCGGTTGACGATCCACAACTCCGCCCCGTCGCGGGTGAAGGCGAGCCCGTGGGCGTCACGGCCGTGTGTCGTGCGCTCGACCGGGCCGCCCGCGGTCTCCGGGACGGGCGCTCCGGTGGCGGGATCGATGATGTACCAGAAGCCGACACCGGTGGTCGTGGCGTCGATCGGGGTCGGGCGGCCGCCCGTGAAGTAGAGGTGCCCGTCGGGGCCGACGATGGCGCCGCAGTTGGCGCGGATGACGGTCGGGTCGTAGATGTGCTCGAGCGCGAAGCTGGCGTTGTCGACGCGCGCGAGCATCGCCTGGCCGAAGCCGGGCCCGAACGTCACGAACTGCTTCGTGTCGTCGGCGTTTGATGTGCCACAGACCGGGCTCGACCCGGGGTAGGTGCCCGCGGTCCACAGGGGATCCTCGCGGACGACGAGCGTGCGAGCGACCGTGGCGACGCCGGTGTCGTCGACCGACAGCTGCAGGATGCGCCCGGGGAAATCGGCGTTGCCGATGACGTCGACGTAGACGCTCCCGGTCGAGGAGACGCGCACCATATGGGTGCCAGGGCCTGTCGGCAGGACCGAGGCGACCGACTTGTCGCTTGTCCGGAGAACCGTCGTCTGGCCGCTCGTCGTGTGCGCGACGAAGGCGAAGCGCCCGTCCTTGCTGAAGTCGATCATGTGCGGCGTGCGTGGCGGCTTCGGCGGGTTCACCGCGTCGGCGGCCGGGTCGGGGTAGAGGGTCCGGTAATCGACCGTCGCGTCGAGGGCGATGGTCGGCTGCGCGTCGACCTGCGGCGTCACCCGCCAGACCACGACCCGGCTCAGCCCCTGATCCGTGGCCCAGACCTCGTAGGGCGCCGCGGCGACCGGGTCCTCGGTGTCACCGCCACCACCCGTGTCGGCCTCGGTGGTCGTATCGGCCTCGGTGGTCGTGTCGGCCTCGGTGGTCGTGTCGGCCTCGGCGGTCGTGTCGGCCTCGGTGGTCGTGTCGGCCTCGGCGGTCGTGTCGGCCTCGGCGGTCGTGTCGGCCTCGGCGGTCGTGTCGGCCTCGGCGGTCGCGTCGGCCTCGGCGGTCGCGTCGGCCTCGGAGGGACCGCTGTCGTGCGTCGACACGTCGGTCGCGGCGGCCGGGGTCGCGGTGTCGCCGTCGCAGGCGGCAAGAGCGGGCATGCCCGCGAGGGCCCCGAGCAGCGGGAGGGTCAGGGCGCGGAGGCGCCGGTGGCTCTTCGGAAGTCGCATGGACGGTCTCCTGAACGTGAACGGGTGGTTTGTGTGGGAGGTTTGAGCCGCCCGACGGCGCGATTGGTGACAATATGAGTCAACAATGTCAAGCATTGAGTGCGGCGGATGTGACCCCGAACCGGACCGAGGCCGCGCACAGGCTTGACAGTGGGGTGGCTGTTCGGGACACCTGAGACACGATGGAGCACAGGACGCCCACGCGCGAGGATGGCCCGCCCGGTCCCCCGCCGCCCCGCGCGAGCGGCCCCGCCGAGCCGCCCCCGCGGTCGAGCCCGGGCTGGCTGCGTGTGCTGCGGGCCCCGTTCCTGCTGCTCGCGGCGCTGGTGCTCGCCCTCGAGGAGTGGCTCTGGGAGCCGCTCAGGCGCTTCATGGCGCGACTCGGCCAGCTGCCGGTCCTGCGTGCCGTCGAGCGGTTCATCGCCAGCCTGCCCCCATGGGCGGCTCTCGGGACCTTCGCGCTGCCGTCGGTCGTGCTGCTGCCCGCGAAGCTGCTTGGCCTTCACCTGCTCGCGACCGGCCACCCGCTGCTCGGCGTCAGCGCGTTTATCGCGGCCAAGGTCGTCGGGACCGCCATCGTCGGCCGTCTCTTCACGTTGACCGAGCCCGCCCTCCGCCGCATCGGCTGGCTCGCCCGCGCGCTTGACGCCTTCCAGGCCTTCAAGCGTCGCATCTTCGCCGCCATCCGCGACAGCGCCCCGTTCCGCGCTGCGGCAGCCGCACTACGGGCGCTTCGGGTCCGAGTTCGGGCCCTCTTTGTTGCCCACGAGCCCCCCTGACCCATCCCGAGCGAGGCCGATGATGACCGAACGCCCCCCTGTGACTGCCGTGCGCACCCCGCCTCGCCCGCCTGACTGGTCGGCGGTCCGCAAGGTCCACCTGATGGGGGTCTGCGGCTCGGCCATGGGTGCGCTCGCGCTGATGTTGCGCGATCGCGGGTTCATCGTCCGCGGCTCGGATGCAGCCCCGTACCCGCCGATGTCGGACCGGCTCGCGGCCGCGGGCGTCGAGGTCACGCGCGGCTATCAGGCCGAGAACCTCGACTGGAGCCCGGACGCCGCGGTCATCGGTAACGTGATGCGACCGGACAGCCCGGAAGTGCTCGCGTTACGGGCTCGCGACCTGCCCGCAGCCTCGATGTCGGAGACCCTCCGCGAGGTCTTCCTGCGGGACGCGACACCCCTCGTCGTGACAGGGACGCACGGCAAGACGACCACCGCCTCGATGGCCGCCTGGCTGCTGCACGAGGCTGGCTGCGATCCGTCCTTCTTCATCGGAGGCGTGGTCGCGCCCTGGGACCGCAACTACCGCCTCGGTCGCGTGGGGGCTGGGGCTCCGTTCGTCGTCGAGGGGGA
>SYAK01000020.1 GCA_005788935.1 Pseudomonadota bacterium | reverse complement strand
GTCGGCTGCATCCCGAGCAAGGCGCTCATCTCGGCCTCGAAGCTGGTCGAGCAGGCGCGGCACGCGGTCTCGATGGGGATTCATTTCGAGGGGTTACGCATCGACCTCAAGGCGATGATGGCGTGGAAGGACGGCGTTGTCGGCAAGCTGACCGGCGGCGTCGGGCAGCTCGTGCGCGGCAACAGCGCCAACGCGGGGTCCGGCTCGGCGTCGCTGCCTCCAATCGTGAAGGGATCCGCGAGCTTCGTGGGTCCAAACGTCCTCGTCGTCGACGGGCCCGACGGCCGCACGACCATCCGCTTCGCCCATGCGGTCATCGCGACGGGCAGCGTGCCGAGTGAGATCCCGGGCTTTGCCTTCGATGGGCGCAACGTGCTGAGCTCGACCGAGGCGCTCGCCTTTGACAAGGTCCCCGAGCGCCTCGTCGTCATCGGCGGTGGCTACATCGGGCTCGAGCTCGGCGGGGTCTGGCAGCGCCTCGGGACGGAGGTCACGGTCGTCGAATACGGCGACCAGTTGCTTCCCGGCTTCGAGGCCGATCTCGTGCGGCCGGTCGAGAAGCGCTTCAAGGCGGCTGGCGGCAAGGCGCTCGTCGCGACCCGTGCGGCGAGCTGGCGGGCCTCTGAGGTCGGCGGGGTCGAGGTCGAGGTTGAAGATCGCAAGACGGGCGCGCGCCAGACGATCGCGGCCGACGCGGTGGTCGTGACCGCTGGGCGCCGCGCGACGACCGAGGGTCTCAACCTCGCCGCGGTCGGCCTGACACCTGGGCGCGACGGCACGCTCAAGGTCGACGGCGAGCAGCGCACGGCCGTCCGCCACATCTTCGCAATCGGCGACGTCGCCGGGCAGCCGATGCTCGCGCACAAGGCCTCGAAGGAGGGCGAGGTGGCGGCTGAGGTCATCGCGGGCCACCACGCGGCCTTCGATGTGCGCGCCATCCCGGCCGTCGTCTTCACCGACCCCGAGATCGCGAGCGTCGGCCTGTCGGCCAAGCAGGCCGCCGACGAGGGCCACACCGTCAAGGTCGGGAAATTCCCCTTCGCAGCCAATGGCCGCGCGCTGTCGCTGAACGACACCGACGGTTTCGTGCGCGTCATCGTCGACGCGGAGTCTGGGCTGCTGCTCGGCGCCGAGGCGGTCGGCCCCGAGGTCTCGAACCTCATCGCCGAGGTCGGCCTCGCCCTCGAGCTCGGCGCGCTCGCGACCGATCTCGGGATGACGATTCACGCCCACCCGACGCTCGCCGAGGCCGTCATGGAGGCGACCAACGCCGCGCTCGGGCAGGCTGTCCACGCGATGAACCGCTGACGCGCGCAGGTCGTTCAGGCCGCGCACGTCATGTCAGGCCTGACGCCAGGACTTGAAGGGCCGGAGGACGGACCCGTGGGGCCTCCGGGGTCGCCCTGAGAGGTCCCGAGGGGTCACTGCCCCCCGACGCCTCCGGCCCGCGTGTCCGAGCGTTGAAGTTACGGGCGAGGCCCGGCGGCGTCGAGGAGCGCCCCCACGTGGAGCTCGAGCTTCGCCTCGAAGTCCTTGCGCTGGTCATCCGTGAGGTGAATGTAGCAGCCCACGAGGAAGTTGACGTCGGCCTCCGCGAGGCACCGCCGCGCATCGTCGCTCCAAGCCGGGTTCTGGCATGTGTTGCCGAGGTCGCGCGCGAGCGCTGTCTGCTGTGCCTCGGCCTGCGCGTCAGTCGCCTGCGGGTAAGCTGACGGGCTCTCGCGGATAACCCGCAGCGCCTCGGCGATCGAGATCGCGGCGACGTGCTCGGCCGTCGGGGCGCAGTCAGGCGCGGGGGGCTCAGCCACGGGCGTGGTCTCTGCGAGACCGCCGCCGCAAGCTCCCAGCACGGCGGTGGCCAGGAGGCACGCTCGGCCGAGCGTGGCTGGGCGCGGGAGGGGCGCGAAGGAGCGAGGGTTCATGGGCGGCTCTTGATGGGTTGGAGTCAGCGCGAGGTCAGGGATGAAGGGGAAGCTGACGGGGGCGGGCTGTCAAGGTGCAAGATCCGTGAGGCTCGACGCGGCCCTCCGGGTTTGCAGAGGCCGAGGCCGAACCGTGGGTCGCGGTCGCGTTCCCGGCGACCTCGCGACCGTTCCAAGGGGGCTGATCCCTGACTACGGGCAACCCGACTCCGCTCGATTGTGCAGGCGTGCATGGGTCCGATGTGAACACGCGACCATTCGCCCTCGCATGGGGGCCATGGGTGAGGCGGCCGTCACGACGGGCCGCCGGTCACGACGCGCCGGTCATGACGCGCCGGTCATGACGCGCGGGTCAGGGCATGCGGACCCGGCGGAGCGCGGGGTCTTCCTGGGCGATCGCCAGGAGCCGCTGCGCCTCCTCACGATCCCCGTCGGCGTCGATCGCCCTCAGCCCCGCAAGCGCCTTGCCGGCCTCGCGGAGTCGGCCCGCCCTCACGAGCTCGCGGGCGAGCGCGAGGTGGACCGCGGGCAGGTTCGGGTCCTCTGCCGCGATGGCCTCGAGCTCGGCGCGCAGCTTCGCTCCGGTCAGGGTCCCCGCCACCCGCCCCGCGAGCGCTGCGTCGAGGCGGGCCTCGTTCTGTGCGCGTGGTGAGCGCGTGAGCGGGTCCCGAGAAGGAGGGGCCTCCATTGCCTCGCCCACAGGCGACGGAGGGGCCTCCACCGCCGGAAAGGCTGGCGTCGCGGTGCCAGGGGAGGGGGCTGGTTCGAGGTCGCCGCCGAGGTGCGGGACGACGAAGAACACGATGAGGCCGCCGAAGACCGCGACGTTGATGAGGACCGCCAGCGTCCGGATCAGCTGCTGGCCGAGGACCGTTGGAGCGCGCACGCGCAGCGGCGGCGTGCCCGGGCTTGGCGCGGTCGGTCTCGGAGGGGTGACACGCGCCTGTCCCACGGCAGCGTGAGCGGGCGCGGGCGCTCGGGGCGGCGTCGGCACCTCGCGCACCACACGCAGGCCGATGGTCGGGTCGCGGGCCTCGAGGACGCGCGCCACGACCGCGTCCGGTCCGAGCTCGGCGAGGGTGGTCATCCAGCTGCCGCCTGCGGCCAATCGCTCGTCGGTCGTCGAACCCTTGAGTCCGGTCTCCTCGCCAGGGGCGGCCCACAGCCAGCTCGCCACGTTACCGAGCGCATCGACGAGTCCCAGCGGCCCGGCGACCGCCTTGTCGACCGCCCTCGGGCCTGTCGGAGGGGGCGTGAGATCCGCGTGCCAGGCCGCAGCCCCGCTTTCACGCCACCAGACATGTGCCATGTCAGGTGTCGCAAGGGTTCGCCACTCCGCCAGGGTCGGGAGGCGCCATCCGCCAGCCAGCCCGGTCAGCTCCACTCGGCGTCCGCGGATGCGGTAGGCTTCGGGCCAGCGGTCAAGCCGTGAACGTGCGTTGCAGAAGGCGACGGCCTCGAGCCAGCTGAGGCCGCTGACGGGCAGGGCGGCCAGCTCGCGTCCAGGCTGGCGCTCGGGGACGAAGCCAATCGCGCGGTCGAATTGGCCCCGCGTCACAGGCGTCCTTCCGACCTCGAGGTGGCCGAGGCGCACGGTCGGGAGGGCCGACGGTGCTTCGGCCCGACAGGCGCGGCAGAGCAGGTGGGCGCGGCCCCGCGTCGCGCGACTTGCGACAGGGGCCCCGCAGGCCCCACACGGCGGCGTCCCGCGCTCGACGAGGGCGGTCTTCTCCCATCCTTCGAGCCACTCGGCAGCGCGGGTCTGGACGGTGGCGAGATCGGCGCCTTCGAACGCGAGCTCGGCCTCGAAGTCCTCGCCCGAGACGAGCGCCCAGTCGGCCTCGTCCAGGTGCGATGGGAGCTCCGAGAGGCGCGGGATGGCGGCAGGTACGGCCTCGTCGGGGAGGGTCGGAGATACGGCGAGGTCACCCTCGAGGAAGCGCCCGAACGAGACCGGGATGTCGTGCAGCTGGCGCTCGATGCCTGCGAGGTCCTGATGGAGTCCGGCGAGGACCACCTCGATGCCCGCGCACAGCGCATCCGCGTGGCGTGTCCAGCCCGCTAGCTCGGTATCGCGCTCGAGTCGCTGCCGCCAGCGCCAGGTCTGTTCCTCGTGGACGAGCCCGGTCCGCAGGTCGGCGAGCTCGCGGGCGTGGTCGGCGAGGGTCTCGCTCCAGCGGTCGGCGAAGCCTCGGTAGCGCATGAGGCGGGCGAGGCATATCGCGGCCGTGCGTGCCACCTGTCGCATGTGACCAGCGACGGTCTCGAGGTCGCGGGCCAGGGCCTCGTCCGGCGCACGTCGGAGCGAGGCTGCGAGCTGTTGCCGCTCGCGGGCCTGGGCCGCGAGCTGGGCGAGCTTTCGACGCGCTTCGGCCGCGATCCAGGCGGCCGCCTGGGTCAGCGCCTCGCCATGGGCGGCCGCGTGGTCGAGGGCCGCGAGGACCACATCATCCTGGGCGTCGAGGGCGGCGTGTGAGCGGCGAAACCCGATGCTGATGCGGCCATCGCGTGAACGGAAGCGATCGAAAACACCCATGAGCCCGGGGTTTCTGGCGCGCCGTCGGGTCCTGTCGGCGGCGCGCATCCGCGGCGCTAGGTCGAGCCTCGGCACCTCGAAGTGGCGCCCAAGCACCGTGAAGCGTCGGGAGTGGCGGCGGAAACGGGTCAGGAAGCGCTGCATCGCGCCGCGGAGTGAAGCGCGGACGCGGGGTCTCCGCAAGGGCTGGGAAGGCGTCAACGCTCAGCGGGCGAGGCCTGCAGCAGGACCACGTCCGGATCGAGCGTTACGTCCCCGTCGAGCAGGGCCGCGTCACGCGCGTCGTCGAGCAGATGTCGCCGCAGGAAGGCCAGGGTGTAAGCGTTGATGGCGCGGTGGGCCCGCTCGGGCGGGATGAAGCGCTCGCTGCAGCCATCCTCCGCGAGCTGGACAGGGGCGAGGTCGCACCCGTTCGAGAAGGTGAAATGGCCCGCGGACGTGAAGCTCGCCCGCAGGTTGCCAGCCCGCCGCCCGAGCACGGCCCAGGCGGGGTCGCCGGCCTCTGCGTCGGGCGTCGTGCGGTCAAGAGAGCCTGTCATCAGCAGCGTCGGGACCTCGACCCCCGCGAGACCGTCGGCGCCGAAGACCACCGTGGCGCCAGGCGTCATCGGCACCGCAGCGTCGACGCGCGGGTCCGCGAAGCCGCCCCGGTAGAGCTCTTCGTGCGCCTGAATGGCTGCGCAGCCAGTTGTCGGCAGCGTTCCGTCCGTGCAGAGGCCATTGAGGAGGTCGACGTCGATGGCACCTCCCGTGGCCGCGAGCGCCGTGTAGCCGCCAAAGCTGTGGCCAGCCACCGCGGTCGCGTCGCTGAGCCGCTCCGCGAGCGCTTCCGGGGCCTCCGCGCCGAGCAGGTGATCGAGGACAGCGCTCACGTCGAGGGGGCGCCAGTGGAAGATGTCGGCGGGGGGATCGCCGGCCGTGAAGGTGTTGCCGGTGTGGTCGGGGGCCGCGACGACGAAGCCGTGGCTCGCGAGAAACGTGGTCAGGAAGTGGCTCTGCTCGGCGAAGGAGGTGTTGCCGTGCGAGAAGACGACGAGCGGTAAGGCCGCGGGAGCCGCCGCGGGTGGAGCGCCGCCAAGGACGCCTTCAGCAGGCAGCAGGCCCCCGTACAGCACCTCGGCCCCGGTCTCCGCCTCGGTCGGGTACCACAGCACGAGGCGCAACGTGCGGTCGGGCGAGCCGTCGGCCGGGGCGTATGTGACGTTGGTCTCGAGGTGTCCGACGTTGAACGGGCCAGGTTCGCCCCACACAGTCTCGGTGGGCGCGGCGTCACCTGCGGCGAGGGCGTCCTCGGCGCGCCCGGCGTCGGAGGCGGTCTCTGGCCTGTCGGCATCTCCGTCCGGGCCGACGGTGTCGGGCGTCTCCGTCGCAACGTCGGATGGCGCCGGGGTCGCGCTGTCGTCGCACGCGGCCGTCCAGGTCGCGAGCACGACGCCGGCACAGGTCAGATTCAAGGTTCGCATCGCACATCTCCTGGGCGGCCTCCTGACGCGGAGCCCTCGGGTATCCCGCCTGACCGCGGGCCGGGCGTCAAGCATTCGTCCAGAGCCTGACGAAACGTCAACTGCTGGCCCCTGTCTGGCCTGGCGCAAGGCGGCGCCCAGAGGCGCGTCTTTGGCGTGCGTTCCGGTCGTACCTCGCGTAACCTGTCTGACACCCGAGTGTCTGGGGGCGAGCCTAACTCCGTCCCGCCCCTCCCTCGGTGACTTCATCCGGGAGCCCGCCATGAGCCGCCCACGCATCCCCGCCGCCAGCAGCGACCACGGTGCGCTGCTCGACCGCCTGCATCAGGAGTCTGCGACCGACGTCGACTATCGCGGCGGGCGCACCTGGTCGCTCGTCTACTGGGTCGACGAGGCGCACCATCACGTCTGCGAGCAGGCCCACAACCTGTTCATGGACGCCAACGCATTGAATCCGATGGCCTTCAAGTCGCTGAAGCGCCTCGAGCACGAGGTCGTGCAGATGACGGCCTCGATGCTGAACGGGCCCGAGACCGCGGTCGGGACGATGACGACAGGTGGCACCGAGTCCTTGCTGCTTGCGGTCAAGACCTGCCGCGATCTGGCCCGCGCGAAGCGCCCGTGGGTTCTGCGCCCGAACATCGTCGTCCCCGCGAGCATCCACGTCGCCTTCGACAAGGCCTGCCACTACTTCGGGCTGCGCAAGAAGGTCGCGCCGATCCTCGAGGACGGCCGCGTCGACGTCGCGGCGATGGCGGCGCTTATCGACGGGCAGACGGTCATGCTCGGGGCGTCGGCGCCGCAGTATCCGTGGGGCTCCATGGACCCCATCCCCGAGATCGGCGCGCTCGCCGAGAAGCACAAGCTGCCGCTCCACGTCGACGCCTGCTTTGGCGGCTTCATGCTGCCCTGGCTTGAGCGCCTCGGCGTCGCGATGCCGGCCTGGGACTTCCGTGTGCCGGGCGTCACGAGCATCTCGGCCGATCTCCACAAGTATGGTTATGCGCCAAAGGGTGCGTCCGTCATCGTCTACCGCGACATGAAGTTCCTGCGACACCAGTTCTTCGTCACGGCGGGCTGGGTCGGCGGCATCTACATCTCGCCCTCCATCCCCGGGACGCGCTCGGGCGGTAACATCGCGTCCGCGTGGGCGTCGCTGATGTCGCTCGGTGAGGAGGGCTTCCTGCGGCTCGCCAAGGGTGCGCTCGAGGCGGCCG
>SYAK01000004.1 GCA_005788935.1 Pseudomonadota bacterium | reverse complement strand
GGGCGAGCAGGGCGGCCTCGACCTCCTCGGGGCGAATCTTCTCCCCGCCGCTGATGAAGACCGAGTCGGCGCGTCCCCGCATGATGAGCTCGCCTTGCGGGCCGAGCGCGCCGAGGTCGCGCGTCGCGAAGAAGCCGTCGGCGTCTCTTGGCAGCGGGAGCAGGCCGTGCGCTCCGAGGAACCCCGCCGCGAGCCCGGCTCCGCCCACCGCGAGGAGGCCGTCGGGGCCCACCCGGATCGCCCGCCCAGGCAGCGGTGGCCCGCACGTCTCGGGGGCCCCGGGCTCGGACAGCGTCACCATCGCGCAGGTCTCGGTCATCCCCCACGTCTGCCGCAGGGGCACCCCGGCCGCGAGGGCGTCGGCGAGCAGCTGTGGCGGGGTCGGGCCTCCGCCCACGACGACCGCCTTCATCCGGGCGAGTCGTGTTCGGCCCTCGGGCGTGGCCAGCAGGTCCGCGAGCTGCGACCGGACGACCGACAGGTGCGTGATGGCGTGGGTCCGGAGCGCCTCGGCGAGCGGCTCGCCTGTCGCAGGGATGACGACGCAGCCGCCTCCGAGGCGGGCGCGCTCGAGTACGCCGAGGCCGGAGACGTGGGCGAGCGGCAACGAAAGAAGCCAGCGGTCCCCGGGCCCGAAGGGGAGCGCGGAATTTGCGGCCGTGGCCGCGGCCAGCCAGCCACTCTCGTCGTGGGCCACGGCCTGCGGCAGCCCGGTACTGCCCGACGTGAAGACGACGTCGGTCAGCGCCGCACGGGCGGACGGCGCCATCTGGCTGAGCCCCGCCACCACCGGGGCCGTGAGCAGGTCTCGGCGGTCCGTCGGCTCCCGCGGATGGACCAGCACCGGCACCGTGCCCGTGCCGCGAAGCGCCCACAGCGTCAGCACGAGCGCCCCGCTCGTCGGCGCATGAAGCACGCAGGCCGGCCCCTCGCTGGGGACCTCGGAGCGCCAGGCCGCGACCTCGCCCCAGGACCAGCTGCGTCCGCGCTCATCGATGAGGGCGGGTGAGGCCGGCGTGGACTCCGAGGCCGCGGGCCGCCGCATCATGGGCGACCGTCCGCTCTGCTGGCGTGAGGCAGGGGCATCATCACACGGCCGGCTCCGTCGACGCGGCTCTCGTCCTGTCTGACCAGGAAGCGTCCCGTCCCGAGACCGGCGGCCACGTCGAGCGCGAGCCCCGCCTGCAGCCCCGCGAGCGCCCTCAGGCCCCGCGCGCCCTCGAAGAGCGAGCTTATCACAACAGAAATCCCGCGGGCCCGCCCGAGCGCCGCCAGCGAGAGCGTCCTTGCCGGGCCGAGTGCGGCTGGCTTGAGCACCAGCGCCTTGGGGGCCGTCCGGTCAATGAGGCGCGCGACGTCATCGAGGCGCCCCTCTGCGAGGCTCTCGTCGAGCGCGAGGGGCCAGCTGTCGCCGAACGCACCGAAATCGCGGGGCGCCACCGGCTCTTCCAACCATTGAAGCGCAGCCCCGGCTGCCTCCGCCAGCGTCGCCGCGGCGCGTGGGGTCAGCGCGTGGTTGCCGTCGAGCCGAAGCGTGCCTGGCGGGCGGGTCACGGCGAGCGCCCGCAAGGCGGCCGGATCGCTATCCGGTCGGATCTTCAGCTTGAGGCCGCGCCCCGGGGGGACGTCGCCGAGACGCAGCATGAGGCCCGTGGTCTCGGTCTCCACCACGACCTCGCACGGGCGGAGACTGTCGCCGCGCCACAGGCGAGGCAGCGGCGTGCCGGTGACGGCCGAGACCACCTCGGCGAAGGCGGACGCGACGCCCCACGCAGCTCCGGGGTCGAGGTCCGCGTCGCCAAGCAGGGCGAGGGCCGCCTGCAACCCGTCGCGATCCGGCGACAGGTCGGTCACGCGCCCGGCCGCCGTATGAACCGACGTGACGTCAGGAAACGCGCGCCGGCCAGGCCAGCCAACGATCTCGCCGTAGCCTGACATTCCATCAGCCTTCAGCTCGACGGTCAAGGCCGGCCGCACGTCGCCAGCCACGAACGGCGTTACCTCGGCCGCGAAGACACCGGGCGACTCGGCGACGCTGCATTGGACCGCCATCAGGGCATCGCCCCGACAGCGGCCTTCAGCGCCACGGCCGCGACCACGAGGACCGCGTGGATGACGAGCAGCTTCGCCGTCCCGCCGAGCAACGGGTTCAGCGCCCGCAGCTCGCCGCGCGCCACGGCCCCGCGCACGGCCGCGTGGACCTTCAGCCCCGGGACGGCGACGAGCACCGGGACGAGGCTCCACGCCCCGAGCCCCGGCCACATCAGCACGCTCGCGGCGGCGCCACCGACGATCAGCGCCTGATGCTCGGCGACACCGAACCGCTCGCCGAAGCGCACCGCGAGGGTGCGCTTGCCGACGCGCGCGTCGCCCGCCCGGTCCCGGACGTTGTTGACGACGAGGATGGCCGACGACAGGAGCCCCGGGGCCACCCCGCCCGCGATGACCCACGATGGCACCGTCAGGGCCTGCACGAAGAAGGTGCCAGCCACCGCGACGAGGCCGAAGAACAGGAAGACGAAGACCTCGCCGAGCCCGAGATAGGCGAGCGGACGCGGGCCGCCCGTGTACAGGACGGCCGCCGCCATGCTCGAGACGCCGATGACCACGACCGGCAGGCCGCCGCGCAGGACAAGACCAAGCCCGGCCAGGACACACGCGCCGAGTGCGACGAGCACCGCCCGCCGCATGGCACCCGCCGTCACCAACCCGGCGGCCGTGGCGCGCACCGGGCCGAGTCGGTCCGGCCCGTCCGCGCCCTTCTCGGCGTCGAACAGGTCGTTCGCGAGGTTGCTGGTGACCTGCAAGAGCAGCGCGCCGACGAGCGCCAGCAGCGCGGCGCCCGCGTGGACCGCGCCCGCGCTCCAGGCCAGCGCCGTCCCGACGATGACCGGGGCGGCGCCAGCTGGCAGCGTCCGCGGCCTCAGCGTCGACAGCCAGACGCTGGCCGACGGGGCAGGAGCCGTCGCGACTCCGTGAGCGGCGCTCATGGCCGCTTCGGGAAGCGCGAGAAGTCCGGCATGCGCCGCTGGTTGTAGGCGTCGCGGCCCTCCTGTGCCTCCTCGCTCATGTAGTAGAGCAGCGTCGCGTTGCCCGCGAGCTCCTGAATGCCCGCCTGGCCGTCGGTCTCAGCGTTGAAGGCCGATTTCAGCAGCCGCAGCGAGAGCGGCGACAGGCGCAGCATCTCGCGGCACCAGCGGACCGTCTCGGCCTCGAGCTCGGCGAACGGGACGACCGTGTTCACGAGCCCCATCTCGAGGGCCTCGGCGGC
>SYAK01000236.1 GCA_005788935.1 Pseudomonadota bacterium | reverse complement strand
CTCTCGGCCATCTTCCCCGGAGGCACCTGGCAGCTCTGCCGCACGCTGAACCTCCCCGCCGGGCCGGCACCGCTCCCGGCATGGCAGCTGGCTTGACCTGACGACCGCAGGCGACCCACAACCCCAACCCCGACGTGCCCCAACTGCGCGACGGTTGGTCAACGCTGCGTCTGCTCCAGCCAAATAACGCAGCTTCTGCGGCCGACCGCCTCCCCCGACCATCCTTCCGCACACGGGGCAAGCCCTGCATGTTCAAGCCCACGCACGAACAGAGCTGCCCCCCCTTGCGGCCCGCAGGCTTCGACGGCACTGTCGCTCAGTGGCCCAGCCGTCTTCCGAAATTGCGATCAACGCCTCACTGGGAGGCCTCTTGCTGGCCCTTGCCGGCGGCATTGCGCTCGCCTCGGCGCTCGCGGCCACCTACCCTCCGCGACGGCCAGGCCCGCTCGCGTTTGCCGGGTTCATGGCCGCCTGGCTCGCGTCCGAGCTCGCCCCGCAGGTGACACTGCTCGTCGGGACGCTCGCCGGGGTCGGCGTTGCCAAAGGAGGTCTCTGGACAACCACCGGCCTGATCGGTCTCGCGCTGACGCCCGTCTATCTGCCGACCCTCCTGGCCGGGCCACGCGACGCCGAACACGCGCTCGCCACGGCACGCCATGCACTCGACCTCGCGATTCCGACGTCGCTGCGGCGACCCGCGTGGGCCTGGCCCCTGTTCTTCGTCCACGCCAGCCGCGCGAGCGACTGTGAGACCGCTTCCTACGGGCCAGATCGCCACCACCGACTCGACCTCCACCGGCCGGCAGCCGCCTCGATAGCATCACCGCGCGGGCGCCTCATCTACGTCCACGGCGGCGGCTGGGTGCTCGGTTTCCGCCGCTGGCAGGGGCGCCTCCTGTTCCGGCGGCTGCTCGCCGAAGGCTGGGAGGTGGCCTCCGTCGGCTACCGCCTCGCACCGCGCGCAACCTGGCCCGAGCCGCTCGACGACGTGCGGCGCGCGATCACATGGCTCGACGCCCGCTGGCCGAATGACGGCGCACCAACCTTCCTCGCAGGCAACTCGGCCGGCGCACAACTCGCCGCCCGAATCGCCTTCGCTGCCGACGGATGGCCCATCAAGGCCCGCCCGCTCTCGGGCTGCCTCGCCTTCTACGGGGTCCACGACCTCCTTGACCGACATGGCCACTGGCCCCACGGCTCACTGCGACTGCTCTGGGAACGCCTCATCGCGAAGCGCCCCCTCGCGACCGCCCAACCGCTATTCGCCGACGCTTCCCCGATTGAGCACGCCCTCACCGCGCGCGACTCGGACCGCCGACTGCCTCCGACTCTGCTGATTCACGGCGACCGGGACACACTCGTTCCTCCCGCGGAGTCGCGCGCCCTCGCCGCCGTCCATCGTGACGTCGTCCTCATCGAGGTTCCCGGCGCCCAGCACGCCTTCGATGTCCTCTGGTCCCACCGCGCGCTCGCAGGCGCCGCCATCGCCGCGACCTGGCTGTCAGCCCGCGCCGAACAGTCTCAGCCGCCGACCGCTCCCGCGTAGACCGTGAAGCGCCCGCTGCGCGCAAACCCGACAAGCGTAAGGCCATGGGCCCGCGCCAGCTCGACCGCCAGCACCGTCGGCGCTCCAACAGCCACAAGCGCTTCCGCGCGAGCCCGCAGCGCCTTCTGCACCAACTCGAAGCTGACGCGCCCCGAGACCCAAAGCCAGCAGCCCACGAGATCCGTCCTCGCTCCGAGCAGTCGCCGCCCGACGAGCCTGTCGACCGCGTTGTGGCGCCCCACGTCCTCGGTCGTGTCGAGCAGGTCTCCGCCCTTGAACAGCGCTGCCCCGTGGACGCCGCCCGTCCGCGCAAAGAGCTGCTGGGACCCTCGCAACCGACTTTCCAGCCCACGGATCTCCTCGGGGGACGGCGGCTGCGGCGCGTCCGTCCGGACCGGAACGCGCCGCGCCAGCTGGCTCGCGAGGGTCTTGCCGCACATTCCGCAGCCTGTCGCCGACACGAGCAACCGTTCGGCCGAGGGCAGCGGTACCCCTGCCGCGAGCCGGGCCACGACACGACCATCGGGCGGCGCGAGCGGGCTGTCGCAACGCGCGATGCCCGCGAGGTCCTCGGCCCCGTCGATAACCCCCTCGGCCAACAACAAGCCGGTCGCGAGCGCCACATCATCCGCGGCCGACCCCGGCGTTCTCAGGACCACCGTCAGCGGGGTCAGCTCGACAGCGATCTCGAGCGGGCGCTCGTCCGGCAGCCAATCATCGGACGCCAGACCGCCGCTCGCCTCGTGCCGCACGCCGACGACCGCCCGGGCACCGTCCGCCGCCGCCAACGCCTCCGCCCCTGAATCAATCACCACGGCACGTCACCCCTGTCATGTCAGACGCCACAGCATCGCGCGGTCGAGCCACGTCCTGCCGTCGTTCGAAGCCACCCCGAAGGCTTCCTTCTCCAACGCGACGGCCTGTTCCGTCCGAGCGAGGCCGAGCTCTCGGAGATGCTCGAGGTGCGCGACGCAGGCCCGCGCTGCGAGCGGCAACACCCCAACCGGGACCTCGCGCCAGGCTTCGGCCGTCAGCTCCGCGACCGTTTTCGGCGCATCCGCGAGCGCCGCGAGAACGCGGCCCTCCCGCCGACGCCGGTGGGCGAGGTACATCTCGAAGTGCCCCGAGGGCGCTTGAATGGGGTCCCCATGGGCAGGGATGGCCGTCGCGAGGCCGAGATCCCGCAAACGCGAGAGCTGGCCGAGGTAGGTCCCCATGTGCCCATCAGGCGGGTCGACCACGATCGTCCCGACAGACGCCACCATGTCGCCAACGATCGCCGTCCCAGTCCCCTCGCAGACGAGCGTCAGGTGGTCGGAGGCATGCCCCGGGGTGTGCAGCACGGTCCACTCCCCGATCCGGTCTCCCTCCCCGAGCGCCCGCGCCACCACGAGCTCGGCCCCACCGCGGACCGACCCCACGAGCGCCGCTGTCCGCGCGTGCGCCCAAACCGGAAGCCCAAGTTCGGCCGAGAGCCAGGCCGCCGCCCCGATGTGGTCGCGGTGGTGGTGGGTCAGCACGATCCCCGCGAGGTCCGTCCTCGCTCCAAGCGCGTCGAGGAGCCGCGCGCGCTCCGACGCATGTGGCGTCGCGGGATCCACGACGTAGGACGGGCCATCACCACCGGCTACCGATCCGAAAATCACGGTGTTGGTCGTCTCGGCTGGCGGCAGCGTCGGCGTGCGCAGCGCGAGAACTTCCACATCTGAAATCGAGGTCCTCGGCACAGGTCGCGTCATGTCCCTCCTGTACGCGAACCGCCGGCCCGAGTGAAGGGCCGCTCGTCACTAGACCGCGACCCGGGCTCCCTCCGAGGCTGTCGCGGCAGGAATCCACGCGAAATCGACCGAACGCTTGATTCACCATCCGCGACGTGCGTATATGACCGCAAAGGGTTCGGAGCCCCCCTCCTCCTCCGCCACGGACTTCAGCCCCCGAGGTGTCCAATGCAGCCAATCGACCTTATTCAGTCCGGCCTCGCCCGCGCCGTCCAGTCCTCTCCCGTGACGCCTGTCGCACGCGTCGCCGGCCTCCCGGAAGGTGAGACCGAGGAGAACCCGTCCGACCGCTCCACGGTCCGCGCCGAGGTCCAGAGTGTTCGCTCGGCCGACGCGATCACCGGCAGCAGCCGCCGCGTGACTGCGATGCCCGAGGGCGACTCGACGCTGCTCCAGTCCCGCACCGCCCGCCGCCCGGTCCTCAGTGAGACCGAGCGCAACCGGCTCGCCACCGCTGCGGCCGATCTGCTCGCCCCGACCGCGGCCGTGACCGCCCCACAGAGGTCTGCTCTCGAGGCCAAGCCGGTCCCGACCGCAGAGGCTGGGGCCGCAGGTCGCCCGTCGCGCCGCGACGCCGCGGTGCCGCCGTATCCGCCCTCACAGAAGGCGATCGCCGCAGGCGAGGCTGAGGCTCCGCGCATCCTCATGCCGCCGCCACCCTTCACGCCCGAGCCACCCCGGACGAATGTCCCGACCGAGCCGCCTCGCAAATCGCAGGACCTCGGCGTCGGGGCCGGCATGAGCGTCCGCCTGCCCGGCGTCGGTGCGGGCTCGCTGGTTGCGACCGAGTCCGTCGAGGTCCGCAAGCTCGTGCAGGCCCCCGGGGATGCACCGGGCGACCGCGCCCCGCGCCCCGAGAAGGCGACCCGTCCATCTCGCGATGGCGCAGCGGCCAAGCCCGCCTTGGCTTCGTCCACGGACGCGAAGGATCGCGAGGTCGGCGCCGGCATGAGCGTGCGGGTCCCTGGCGTCGCGGCCGGGTCGATTGTCTCGCTTGCGTCCGTCGCAGTGACGAATCGGCTGAAGTCCGAAGAGGTGCGCCCATCGGCCCAGCGGGCGACTCCGGCTCAGAGCCCCGAGGCCTCGCCACGGTCAGCGGCGCGGCCGTCTGTGGCCGACGCCAGGGACTCCGGACGAACGGACGGTACGAGCCCCGAGGTCAATCGTGGCCCGAGCGCCCCTCGCGGGGCTGGCATCGCTTCCCGGTCCGGCTCGGCCGAGGTCGCCATGAAAGAGCTGCGCGAGTTCCGACCTGCTCCGCGCCCGACCGCCACGTCATCCGACGCCGCGAGCGTCCAGACCGCGACGCCGCCGCGTCCGAGCCGCGTCAACGCGGACTCTCCAGCCCCGGTCGCCGACAACACCAGCGCCACCCCGGGGAGCGAGTCGCCTGACACGCGCGGGGCCACCTCGAGCGCCGCAGCCCAGACACAGCAGCAGGCGCAGAGCGCGATGGCCGCCGCGTTCAAGCGGGCCGCCTCTCAGGGGCTTGGGCCGCAGGGCGCGAAGGCGAGCTTCGGTATCTGAGTTCCGGGCCCACGGCCCCGTCGCTGAGCCCCGTCGCGCTCGGCTGAGCCGACCAGTCCAGGTCGGCTTGGCGGGCCCGGCGGGGTTCGCGTTTGCCGCCTTCGTGGAGACGCCCGCTTGACGCCACGACTGACATGTTCGCGCGTCTTGCTCGCGCTCGTTCTCGGCGGCCTCGCAAGCTCGGGGCGGGCCGACGAGGAGCGGCTTGCGCAAGGGCTGCCTGCCGCAACCCCGTGTGCCCCGGGCATCGCTCCGTGCGCCGCCCCCCCGACCCCGTTCACGGGTCCGCCGTCCCCCGCCGTCGTGACGCCGCCCGTCCTCGAGCCCGCGCAGCTGCCCATCCAGCTCGGCGTCGTGATCCAGGGCGGCGCGTCGCTCGGGTCCTTCGAGGCTGGCGCGTTGTTCTATCTGTCGCAGCTGTTCCGCTCGAATCCGGCCATCTTCACCCCGCGGGTTGTGACGGGCACGTCTGCTGGCAGCATCAACGGCCTCCTGCTGGCACTCGACGGCTGCCGCCCGACGCGCGACGCACCCTCGGAGTCGCTGTTCTGGAAGGTCTGGATCCCGGTCGGGATCGAAGGGTTGTTCGACCCGGCCAAGGTCACGGCGACGGCCGTCCTGACCCGCGACAAGGTGATGCGTACGGTCACGCGGACCCTCGAGGAGGGGTTCGCGCAGGGCCTGCCCGAGAACTGCGACATCGTCCTCGGCGTGCCGGTGACGCGGGTCGAGACCCGCAAGGTCCGCCTCGACCGCGAGGGCTCGCTGCCACTTGCGCGGGCTGGCGAGCGATTCGCGCTGCGCATCCGTGGGCGCGGCCCCGGACGACCGCCGTCCGTCAGGAACTACCTCGACGTCGAGAGCGTCGACGACCAGGTGGCGCTGGCCACCGACCCGCAGGGAGACGTGCCGTTCGGCAATCTGATGGCCCTGCTCCATGCGAGCTCCGGCATCCCCGGTGCCTTCGCGCCAGTGGAGATCCCACACTGCCTCGTGGGCCAGGGGAGGGTCCGCAGCCGCGCCTCCGGGCGCCGCTCGGTCGGACTCGCGCCAGTCGTGTGTACCCCCGAAGATGCCGTCCGGGCTGCGTTTGTCGATGGCGGCTTCCTTGACAACCAGCCGCTGCGCGTCGCGACGCGACTGCTCGTGCGCGGGCTCGGTGAGGCCGGCGCGATGCGGGACCGGCCTGACCTCAAGCGGACCGAGCTGCCGCCCGAGGTGTCCATCCTGACGCTCGTGCCGAGCTCGATGCCCTGGGCGCCCGATCCTGCGCCCGATGGCGGCGAAGACGAGGGGCTGGTCGCGATGCTGCTGCGGATGCTGCCCGGCCTCCTCGAGGCGGCACGCACCTCCGAGCTTCACACCGTCGTCGAGGAGCACCCCGAGATTCGAAATCGACTCGCAGTGTTGCAGAGCGACTGGCCAACCGCCTCGGGCGTACTCGGGGCCTTCATGGGGTTCGTCGAGTCGGACTTTCGCGCATTTGATTTCTACCTGGGCATGCACGAGGGCCGCCGCCTCGCGACGACGACGCTGACGACCTGGGCGGCAGCCCGTGGGCAACGACTCGCCCTCCCCGACCCGACCTCCGCCCCCCTGCTTGAAGCGTGGCGGCCCGCACGCTGCCTCGGCACCGTGTTCGGGCACGACGTGGACCCGGATGCACCTTGGGACAACTGCGCCAAGGGCGACATGTGGAACGCCCGCGCCCTCATCCAGACCAGCATCGACCGCCTCTACACACGCTGCAAACGCCTGCCGACCGATGTCGCCGCGCTGCTGCCGCTCGCGACACTGACCGACGCCCGCCGTCACTGCATCGCGGCCTACGCAGGCGACGCGCCTCCGCGCGTGCCAGCGCTCGAGGGTGAGCCGCCAGCCCCCGACTCGACGAACCCGGATGGTGCGACCTACTTCCTCGCACGGCTCGCCGCGTATCGCTTCGACTTCAGGGACCTCGGGGTCGGCCGCGCCACCGCCGAGGCCGCCACCCGCCGCCTCGCCGCCCGGATCGGGGCGATGTCGCGTTCGCTCGCGGCGGCCCAGCCCGAAGGCGCGACGCTCTATCGGTCGGTGGCGCGCTATCTGAACCACACGCTCATCTGGCAGCCGCCAGCCCACGCGCTGCATCTGCTCGCGGGTGGCACATGGGAACTCGGGTGGTCGGTGACGGACGGGGAGAGCGGGCTCGGCTGGCTGCGCCTCGCTACGGCACTTCAGCTCGACGGCCTGCCGAGCGTGCTCGACGGCGAGGCGCGCCCCTGGTTCGGCGCGACCCCGTTGCTCGGCCTCGAAATCGAGCCCTACGCCGGCCCGCTGCTTCAGACCCGGCTCGGACTGCGCGGCGGGTTCCGCTTCGCGAGCGGCGACCGCTACCTGACCGACGCTGCGCCTGTCGATCCGGACTTCGCACGCTCACGGCCGTTGCTTGACGTTCACCTCGCGGGGGTCCTCGCACAGTGGGTGCGCCTGCAGCTCGACGCGGCCTGGCTGCCGCCGTGGGACGGGGCCGGGACCAGCTTCGTCCTGCGCGCCATGGTCGGGGTCGAGCTCGACCTGCCCCTCTGACCCGCCACCGGAGCCACGTGATGACACCGGCCTCGCCCCCGACCGTCTACCTCCATGGCCTCTCCTCGAGCGCCAACTCGGCCAAGGGCGCACACCTCGCGGGGGTGTTCACAGCCCGTGGCGAGCACCTCGCGATGCCCGACCTCAACGTACCGAGCTTCGAGCGGCTCGACGTCGACGCGATGCTCACGGCCGTCAGCGCGCAGGCTGACGCGGTGGCCCCGGGCCGTCCGGTGCGACTCATCGGCTCGTCACTCGGGGGCTGGCTCGCGGCACGATGGGCCTCCATGCATCCAGGCCGCGTGACGCGCATGATGTTGCTGTGCCCAGCGTTCCACATGGCGTCGCATTGGCCGCGCATCCTCGGAGCAGCGCGCATGACGGCCTGGGAGGCGACTGGCGCGTTGCCGCTGCCCGACCACGCAGGCGTGCCGCGACCCGTTCACTGGGGCTTCGTGACGTCCCACGCGCGCCACCCAACCGCTCCCGAGCCCATGGTCCCGACCCTGGTGCTTCACGGGCGCGCCGACGCCTTGGTCCCGATCGAGAGCTCGCGCCGCTGGGCTGCAGCCCACCCCGAGCGGGTCCGCCTGGTGGAGACCGACGACGACCACGCGTTGATGGCGTCGCTCCCAGCCCTCGAAGCCGCCGTCGTCGACTTCTTCGGCCTCGGTAGGGCATGAAGGAGCGGGCCTCCGGGGGCGACGGCCCGGCGTACGCCGCCGTCAGGATCGCGGTCGCGTGTGGCGCTGTCACGCTGGCCGCTCTCGCCTTCTCTCCGCTCGACCTGAGCGCCGAACTGCCACCGGTTGCACGCGGTGTCTCATGGGTCGTCTTCGCCACGCTCGCGATGCGGACGGCGCTGTGGCTCGGCTACCGCCCCGTCCCACCCGCGCAGGATGATGCCGCGCTCCCCACCCTGACGGTGGTCGTCCCGGCCTACAACGAGGGCCCAGGCGTCGCCGAAACCCTCGCATCCATCCTCGCCTCGGACTATCCGCCCGACCGCCTGCACGTCATCGCCGTCAATGACGGCTCGCGCGACGACACCGGGCACCACCTCGACCTCGCGCAGCTCCGCCTGGGAGCACGCCTCACGGTCATCCATCTGCCGCAGAACCGCGGCAAGCGCCACGCCCTCTTCGCCGGTTTCAGCCAGGCCACGAGCGCGCTCATCGCCACCGTGGACTCCGACTCGCGCGTGCGCCCCGATACGTTCCGAAACCTCGTGGCACCCTTCGCCGTCGAGCCGCGCACGGCCGGCGTCGCGGGCCAGGTCCGCGTCTGGAACCGCCGGCGGAACCTCCTGACGCGCATGCTGCACGTCCGTTACCTGCTGGGCTTCGACTTCATCCGCGCCTCCCAGTCGCAGCTCGCGACGGTGTGGTGCTGTCCGGGTGCCCTGCAATGCTACCGCCGCGAGGTGGTCGCACCACACCTCATCGCGTGGCGGGATCAGCGGTTTCTCGGCGCGCGCTGCAACAACGGCGACGACCACGCGATGACGACGCTCGTGCTCTCGCTCGGCCACGACGTACGGTTCCAGCAAAGCGCCGCCGTCGAGACCCTCGTGCCAGCGACCTACCCCGGGCTGTGCCGCATGTATGTCCGCTGGGCCCGCTCGGCCACGCGCGAGGGGCTCCGGGCGCTCAGGACCGTACCACGCCGCGCCGTGTCCCTCGGCCCGTGGCGAGGCCCGCTGATGGCCGCCGACGCCGTCCTTCAGCCCACGAGCGTGCTCCTCCGCGTGTCGGCCGTGCCGCTGTCGCTCTGGCTGCTCGCGACAGAGCCGCTGTGGCTCGTCCAGAGCCTGTTCGCGGGCGCACTCTTCGGCGTCTTCTACGGACTCATTTACCTGCGCTCCAAGAGATCATGGGATTTTCTTTACGGCATTCTCTACGGTTGGTTTGCACTCTTGGCCCTGTGGTGGATCCAGCCGTTCGCGACGCTGACGGTCCGGTCCAGCCGCTGGCTGACCCGCGGGGACCCGCCCAGTCCTCAAGCGCCACCGCCGCCCGCCTGACCAGACGTCGGTGTCGACCCGAGCGTCCGCGACGTCTCGCCATCCACGAGCAGCAGCCGCACGCGCCCGGTCGCAACGACAGCGCCCGACGCGTCCTCGATGGTGGCCTCCCAGAGATGCGTCGAGCGGCCGCGCGTCACCGGGCGCGCGGTCGCCCTCAGCACCGCTCCGACCCCGCAGGCCCGCACAAAACTCGTGTGGTTCTCGAGCCCGACCACCGTCCCGCGATGCCCCCGCAGGCCCGCAGAAATGGCGGCCCCGACGCTGCAGACGCTCTCGATGACGCCGCAGTGGACGCCGCCGTGGACCAGCCCGAACGGCTGCAGGTGCTCGCGCCCGACGGTCCAGGTCGCCTCGACGCAGTCCTCGCGCGCCGTCACGTACGTCAGGCCCATCACGTTCGTCCACCCGTCCTTCACCGCGTTGACCGCCGCCAGCACGTCCATTCGGCACCTCCGTGGCGCATCATCCCCCGTCACGACAGCCCCCGCAACGCCGTTTCGCCGGCCTCCCGGGCGAAGACGACGCGAGCGCCCCAAAACGATCGGCGAGCGCTGCGCGAACTCCCGATGGGCCCGGAATGCAGCGTCAACGCCAGGACGGACGTGATGTCAACGCCGGCCAGTCTCCCTGCGTTCCAGCCAAAAGCGGCCCCCGCTTCGACTGGCGCCCCCTCCGAGGCCTCTGAGCCGGATTGAATGGTCGTTCATTCATCATGCATCGGGCGCCGCACGCGTCAGTCGGCTTGCCCCGGCGCCGCGAGCCGCAGCCCAAGCGCCTCGAGCGCGGCCTCCGTGTCGAAGTCCTCGAAGGCCCGGCGATCGGCCGGGACGCGGAGGGCGAGCGCCGGCGCCGCCTCGAGGAACCTCCGCAAGCTCCGGCCGCCAGCCGCCGCGAAGGCCCTCAAGGCCCCCTGAAGGGCCGCCGGATAGACGGCCGCCAGGGGCTCCGGCCCGAGCCCGGGTCCGAGCGTCACCGCCGTCACGCCGTCACCCCGGTGCGCCGCGACGAGCCACGCCACGTCTGCCGGTGTGAGGCAAGGCAGGTCACCCGCGAGCAGCAGCAGATCGGTGTCAGGCAAGACCTCCATCACCCCGAGCAGGCCTCCAAGCGGCCCTCCCACACCGGGCGTGTCAGGGATCCCGCCCAGCCCGCCCGCGCAGACCACCGCGAGCCCTGCGCCCTCGCACGCAGCCCTGACCGCCTCGAGCGAGCCAAGCCTCCCGGCGTCGCCTTCGGCGAGCGGGGCTGTCAGCTTGTCCCGCCCGAAGCGCCGCGAGACCCCGCCAGCGAGCACGACCGCGATGACCGGCACGACCACCTCCCGCACGCCCCTCAGGCGGCAAGCCTCCAACCTGCCTGCGATTGCGGCGCTGGTCAAAGCCCGCGCTTCGAGCTACTGTCTCGCCGCTGCGAGGCTCGGACGCCCGCGGCGCGCCTCCGGGGGCATCAGCAGTCTCCCGGGCGCCACGGTCCGCCAAGGGGTCCCCATGCTGCGTCATCTGTCGCTCGAAATGGTCCGCGTCACCGAGGCCGCCGCCATCGCAGCCGCCCGATACATGGGACGCGGCGACGAGTCCGCTGCGGACCAGGCCGCTGTCGAGGCCATGCGCGCCGAGTTCGGCGGGATCGAAATCGCGGGCCGCATCG
>SYAK01000235.1 GCA_005788935.1 Pseudomonadota bacterium | reverse complement strand
GCGAGAACTGCGCCGCGGTCGAGGCGAGCCCCGACGGGCTCGGGGTCTGGGTCGTCTGCACCGGGGCCTTCCGCGGTGACGCCAGCGCCGCGATGGCCGCGGGTCAGGCCGCGCGCTCGGGCCTCGCCTTCGTGACGACGGCGGGGGAGGTGGTGTTCTCGGCCACCGCCGCGTCACTCACGACCCCCCTCGGGGAGCCAGCCCCGCTTGGCTTCACCCTCGCGCCGCTCGACGCCGCGCGTGCGGTTGTCGTGGCCCTTGGTGATTTTACCACCGCACGCCCCGACCGGGCGCTGTGCGTGACCCGCAGCCAGGATGGCGTTGGGGCGGTGACGGTGCTGGCCGAGACCGAGCCGTTCGCCTTTGGCGGCGCCCTCGCCGCCGCCGCCCGCGGGGTGGTCCTGCTCGCCGACGGCGATCCACGGCGCCCACGGCTCCTGAGGCTGGACGGATTGAACGATACATCGGCCGGGGGTGTGACGGGCGAGGACGCCTCTTCTGACACGGGACTTCCGCCGAGACATCTCGGCCTGCGCTGACGCGACGCAGTCACGCGCTTGACAAAATGAACGGTTTGCACGTTTTGATCCTTGCCGAGGAGCGCGCGGGTCTCTATCCTACGGGGAGTCTCAAGGAATGCCGCTGGCGCGCCGTCGCGCCCTCCCCCAACGCCCCGAGGACCCCATGTCCGAACACGACGACCGCGCCGCCGACCTCTTCGCCACCTCCGAGGCTACCGAGCCCGTGCCGATGGAGCCCGTCAGCCTCGCCGCCCCGCGCGCCCCGCGCATCATGCCCGACATCGCGAAGAAGGCCGCGCCCCATATCCGGGCGCCGCTTGACCGCGTCGGGATGGGGGCGATCGAGATGCCCGTCCTCGTCGACGGCGGTGATGGCCGCGTCCACGCCGTCCCCGCTGTCTGCGATGCCTTCGTGAGCCTTGACGACGCCGACGCGAAGGGCATCCACATGTCCCGCCTCTTCCTCGGGTTGCAGCAGACCCTCGAGGACGAGCCGCTGTCGGCGGCGACGCTCGTGCGCGTCCTCGACCGCTTCGTCGCGAGCCACGCGGGCCTCTCGACCCGGGCGCACGTCTCGGCGCGCTTCGAGCTGATGCGCAAGCGCCAGGCGCTCGTCAGCCAGGAGCGCGGCTGGCGGTCCTACCCGGTCCGGATGTTCGCGACGCGCGAGGCGGACGGGTCGACGCGCGTTGGCCTTGAGGTGCGTGTCACGTATTCAAGCACGTGCCCGTGCTCCGCCGCACTCGCGCGCCAGCTGATTCAAGAGCAGTTCGACACCGACTTTGGTGGTCAGGCGCGGGTCGACGCGGCCACCGTGCGCGCCTGGCTCGGGACCCCCGAGGCCATCCGCGCAACCCCGCACAGCCAACGGAGTCACGCCGACGTGACCATCGTGCTCGCCGACCCCGCGCAGGACATGAACCCCGACGCGCTGATCGGCGCGGTCGAGGCGGCGCTGCAGACCGTGGTCCAGGCGGCGGTCAAGCGCGAGGACGAGCAGGCCTTCGCGCTGCTGAACGGGCAGAACCTGATGTTCTGCGAGGACGCCGCGCGCCGTGTGCGGGCCGCCCTCGAGGCCGACGCGCGCCTCGCCGACTGGCGCGTGGTCGCCTCGCACCACGAGTCGCTGCACCCGCACGACGCGGTGGCGGTCGCGGTCAAGGGCGTGCTGGGCGGGCTCGTGCCCTGAAGGCCTGAGGACAGGCCGGGCCTTGAACCGCGCCGACTGGGCGCGGGGGCTTCGGCCGGTGAGGCCGCCGGGGCCGATGGCCTCGCCAATGTCCCGGGGATGGGCGCAAGTCAGCCCGCGAGGCCGCCCTCAGGCCCCGAGCCGAGCGTCCCGTCACCGCCATCGAGGCAGAAGAAGCGCGCGGCGCTGTCCTGCAGGAACTGGCGGTGCGCGGGCTCGCCGAGGTGCAGGCGGTACTCGTTGATGACCTTGATCTGCATCGCGAGCCACTCGGTCCAGGCCTGCTGGGACACATGCGCCTTGATCTGGTCCGCGAAGGTGCCGGTGAAGGTCACGCGCGAGGTGATAGCGGGCAGCTCGCGCTTGAGCCGGCTGCAGAGGACGGTGGCGGGGGTCTCGGACATGGGGCGGGCTCCGGTCAGTGGCGGTCGCGGCGCGAGGGTGGTGCCCGGTGCATGGGTGGTCAAGCGGCACCCGTCCGGGCGCGTCAGATGAACTGGTTTGCGGTCAGCAGCCCCGCCCAGACGAGCCCGGGGATGACGCCAGCGGCCAACAGCGCCGTGACGAAGTAGGGGCCCCAGCGGAGGTCGCGGCTCGTGCCGCAGAACATCGCGATGCCGCCGCCGCCGCCGAGGACGAAGTTGCCCGGCGTGTTGAACAGCACGAAGATCAGCACGTAGCGCCGCCACCCGCCCGGCGGGCCGGTCCAGCGCAGGATGGCGCGGCCGACGCGGTTGCGCTCGAGGACGAGGGTCATCGCGTCGTGCTGGCCGACGGCGAAGTCGGGCAGCTTGGCGAGATCGATCTTCTTCTTCGGCGCCAGCCAGCGTTGGATGCGTGCCTCGGGGACGAGGCGTCCCGCGAAGAAGGAGATGTTGAAGGCGAGCGCCCCGCAGAGCCAGGTCGCGATGATGCCGACCTCGCCGAAGACGAGCATGATGATGGCCGCCACCTCGAGTCCTGGCACGCCTGGCAGCGCGAGGAGCACGGTGAAGATCGTGCACAGGACCGCGAGCGTCCACGGCGTGCGCGAGCGCTCGGCGAGGGTCTGCAGCCAGACGACGAAGTCGTGGCCGCCGATGGCGAAGGCCGCGATGAGTCCGCCGATGAGCAGTGTGACGATGATGAGCTTGAGGCTTGGGCGCCACGGCTTGCGGGCTGTGGGGGCGGCGGGTGTCGGTTCCAAGGTCGGGCCTCCGGCGACGCAGCCTGCGCCGGACCGTGTCGGGGTGCAAGTCCCGCGATGCCCGCCGACGGAATCTCGGAGACTCGGCGGCCGCGGGCCGAACGGGGGTGACCCGAGGTGCTGACGGGACCGCGTGGCGGTGCTGTGCGCGAGGCCTGTCGCGGACGCGCTGACCAACGCGTTGCGACACGCTGACCTACGGCCGCTTGCGTGGCGTGCGGCGGCGACCACCGTGGTCCGCCATGACCCGAACCCTCCGGAGATGGCTCCCGTGGCTGCTTGGCCTTGGCCTCCTCGTCGCGGTCATCGTGGCGGCGACGGACCTCGACGCCCTCTGGCGCGCTGTGCGTGTGGCGGACGCTGGGGCGCTCTTTGCGGCGGTCGGCCTGCAGGCGCTCGCGGTGCTCTCCGAGGCCGAGGGGTGGCGTGTCGTCGCGCGGGTCGGGGGCGCGCCGATCGGTGGACCTCTTGCGTGGCGGTTGAGTCTTACCAAGGTGTTCGTCGATCAGGCGCTGCCGTCGGCGGGGCTCAGCGGAACGGCCGCCTTCGCCGCTGGCCTGTCGGAGGCTGGTGTCCCGCGGCCCGTCGTCATGGCGGCGGTGCTCGTGGATCTCGTGGCCTACCTCCTCGCCTACGCCGTCTGCCTCGTCGCGGCCCTCTGTTTCGCGGCCTTCGGCGCGGGGGCGAGCGGGCTCATGGTCGGGCTCTCGATCGGCGTGTCAGTCCTCGCAGCCGCCCTCGCCGGCCTCGTCTTGTGGCTCCCTGGGCGCACGCGGCCCCGCGCGGTCGAGCGTCGCTCGCTGCGGCTCTTCGGGTCGCTGCGCGGGGTGTTCGCGGAGGCCTCGCCGAGCCTCGTCCGGCACCCACGCGTGCTCGTCGGGGCGACCGCCTGCCAGGTCGGGGTCTTCGCGCTCGACGCGACCACCCTCTGGGTGCTCGTCCAGGCCGTCGGCGGCGCGGTGTCGTTCCCGGGCGTCTTCGCGAGCCACATGGGCGCGAGTCTCGCGCGGACGCTCGGGGTGGTGCCAGGCGGGCTCGGTGTCTTCGAGGCGGCCTCGGTGGCCGGGCTCACGGCGGCTGGGCTGGGCGCCCCCGAGGCCCTCGCCGCGACGCTGCTCTTTCGCGGGATGTCCTTCTGGCTGCCGCTGCCGCTCGGCCTGTGGCTGTCGCGCCACCTCGGTGGAGCGAGGGCTGGCGCGGTCGCACGGCCGCTCGTGGACGGATGGTCACGCTGGGACGTCGGGCGCGCGCTCTCCGGGCTCTCGGCCTCGCGCGACGGGTTGTCCTCGGCCGAGGCGGCGCGGCGGCGCGCACGGCCGG
>SYAK01000234.1 GCA_005788935.1 Pseudomonadota bacterium | reverse complement strand
GACGGCCTCACCTTCCTTCGGCGCCTGATGCAGTTCCGCCCGACGCCGGTCGTGCTGATCTCGTCGGTCGCCGAGCGCGGCTCCGCGGTCGCGATCGAGGCGCTGCACATCGGCGCCGCCGAGGTCGTCGACAAGCCGATGACCGCCCACGCCCGGCAGCGCTTCGGCCCGACCCTCTTCATGGCCCTCCGGGCGGCCGTCGAGTCCCGTCCCCGTCCCCGCCTCGGCGCCGTGACGCCTGTCACGATGGCTGGACCAGCGGGGGCGGCCATCGTCGCGATCGGGTCGTCGACCGGTGGGCCCGCGCAGCTCCTCGACATTTTGCCGCGCCTCCCGAAGCACCTCCCGCCGATCGTCATCGTGCAGCACATGCCCGAAGGCTTCACGGCGGCCTTCGCCGACCGCCTCGGCCGGACCTCGGGGCTCGACGTTCGCGAGGCGACCACAGGCGAGGTCCTCGCCCCGGGCATGGTGCGCGTCGCGCCAGGCGGCCGCCACCTCGTCGTCGCTGGCACGGCGCGCAGCGTCCGCCTCTCCGTCCAGGAGGGGCCGATGGTCAACTTCCACCGCCCGAGCGTCGACCTCTTCTTCCAGACGGTCGCCCGCGTCTGCGGTCCGGCCGCGGTCGGCGTCATCCTGACCGGCATGGGCGAGGACGGGGCGCGCGGCCTCCTCGCGATGCGGCAGGCGGGCGCGATGACCCTCGGACAGGACGAGGCGACGTCCATCGTCTACGGCATGCCGCGCGCCGCCTTCGAGGTCGGGGCGGTGGCCCGTCAGGTCGCCATCGACGACATGCCGAACGTCATCGTCGAGGCGGTCCGGTCGCGCGCGCCAGCGTGATCCGCCGCCCGTCGCGGTCCTCGCGTCGGCGGTTCCGCAGCAAGCCGCAGCGGCGTTTTCCCTTTGCGGTGCGTGCCCCCTGACGTAGGCTCTCGGCCCTCGAGACAGCCGACCTCGGCGCTGCGCGATGCCCGCGACAGCCCCGGGCCCGAAGAGGAGCGCCGCACGTGTTCGTCAAGCCCGACCACCGCCTGAACGACCGCCCGCACATCCGTCCGACGCCCGAGTTCCTCGCGCGCCTGCCGAAGACCGACCTTCACGTCCACCTCGACGGGTCGCTGCGGCTCTCGACCATCCTCGAGCTCGCGGCCGAGCAGGGCGTCAAGCTGCCCGCCGACACCGTGGACGGCCTCGCGAAGGCCATCCACATGGGTGAGATCTGCGAGGACCTGAACGATTACCTGACCGCGTTCGACGTGACCCTGTCGATCATGCAGGAGGAGTCGGCCCTCTACCGCATCGCGTACGAGCTCGCCGAGGACGCCGCGCGTGAGAACGTGCGCCTCATGGAGGTCCGCTACGCGCCGATTCTCCACACCCGCAAGGGATTGCCGATGACGCGCATCGTCGAGGCGGTCATCAACGGGCTCAACGACGCACGCCGCGACTTCGGCATCATCTGCAACGTCATCATCTCTGGCATCCGCCACATCCACCCCGAGCAGTCGGTCCGCCTCGCCGAGCTCGCGGTCGCCTACAAGTCGAAGGGTGTCGTCGGCTTCGACCTCGCGGGCGCCGAGTACGACTACCCCGCGAAGAAGTTCAGCGCCGCCTTCGCCCTCGTGCGCAACAACAACGTCAACTCGACCTGCCACGCGGGCGAGGCCTACGGTCCCGAGTCGATCCACCAGGCGATTCACGTCTGCGGCGCCCACCGCATCGGCCACGGCACGCGCCTCCGCGAGGACGGCGACCTGCTCAACTACGTCAACGACCACCGCATCCCGCTCGAGGTCTGCCTGACCTCGAACGTCCAGACGCGCGCGGTCACGGAGTTCAAGCATCACCCCCTGAAGTTCTACTTCGACTTCGGGGTGCGCGTGACGATCAACACCGACAACCGCCTCATCACGGACACGACCGTGACGAAGGAATTCGAGCGCGCGGTCGAGACCTTCGACCTCGACATCTGGCAGGTGAAGCAGCTCGTCACGAACGGCTTCAAGTCCGCGTTCCTGCCCTTCCACGAGCGGCAGGCCATCCTGCGCCGCACGTCGGAGGAGCTCGACGCCCTCATCGCCGAAGAGGTCGCCCGTCACGCGCGGTCCTGAGGCGGCCCGCGCCGCCTTGCGCCACGCCTGTCCAGCCGTTCATGCTCGCCGCATGCGCTGCCTTTCCACCGCCCTCGCGCTGACGCTCGCGCTCGGTGCCTGCGGCGCCGCCGAGGGTTGGCCGCCGTCTCTCCTCCTCCGCCCGTCCGTGCCCGACGGGTCGCCTTCGATTGCGGCCTGTGACGCTCACCGTGCGGGGGTCCTCGCAGGGCTGTCCGCGCCCGACAGGGCTTGTGCCGACGTTGGCCTGTCCGCGGGGCATGTAGCGGGTCTCGCGCCAGCGGCCGCCCACGTGGAAGCGAGGACGGGAGGGGGCTATGCGTTGCGGTCGGTGCTGTCGATCGTGTTCGCGAGCCTGGCGTTCGTCATCTTCGGGGCGCTCGTGACCGCGGCCCTCGTCGGGCGCTTCGTCGGGCGCAAGGGCGGTCGCGCAGGACCTTCGCACCTTCGGCCCGCGCGCCTCGCCGAGCGCCTCACGGAGGCGGTCGCGGCCTTGCGGGGCACGCCAGCCGCCGCGTCGGTCATGGGGGCGCTCGTGGCCCACTTCGAGGACGTGCTGACGCTCGCGACAGCGCGGGCGGAGGCGCTCGCGGCGCGGGGGCGTGCGGTCGCGGCCGAGGAGGCGCCGACCACCGGACCGATGGCGCCACTCGCCGAGCAGGCCGAAATCGCGGCCCGTCTCGAGGGGCTCCTCGGTACCGTCGAGCGGCTCCACGTCGAGCTCCTCGCGTGGTGCGACCTCGCCGACCCGGACGCCACGCTCCGTGACGTCGTCGTGCGACGCCTCGAGACCCTGCGTGAGAGCCTCGAGGCGATCCCGTCGGCCGCGCCGGAGGTGACCCCGTGAAGGGCCTTCGCCTTGGCGCGCTCCTCGTCGTGGTTCTCGTCGCCACCGCCCCGATGGCCCGCGCCGAGACTCCGGCGGAGACGCGCGGCCGCGGTGAAGGCGGCCCGGCGCCAGCGTCGCTCCGCGTCGCCTTCAGCTGTGGCTGGGCGGAGTCGTGGCACGCGGTCATCGCCGATGCGCGCCGTAGCGGCCCCGAGGCCTTCCGGCGCACCACCATGTCGCGGGTCGGCGCCATCGCGCTGCCCGCGTTCGGGCTCGGCGTCGGCCTCGTGCTGTTGCTGACCGTGCGCCGTCCGCGACGCCCATCGCGTTCGATTCCCCGATCGCCCTCTGCGGCCTCGGGGGTCGGGGTCCGGCGATGGCTGCGGGTGCTCCGCGACGTGACGCGCGCCGGCCTCGGGCGCCTCGTCAGGGGTCTCGACCTCTGGCGTCTCGGGTCCGAGGCACGGCTTGCGCTCGACGCGGCCATCGACGACGCCCACGAGGCTGATCGGCAGCTGCGGGCCGCACAAGAGGTGCTGCGTGAACGATCGGCCGCGCCAGAACCTCACATCGAGGCGACCTCAGGCCGACTCGACGCCTTCCGCGGCGAGCTCCTGCGCTGGGCGGCGGCCCTCCCGCTCGAGCCCCTGCCGGAGACGGCGCCCCTTGCGGCGGAGCTGTCCTCACGCCTGGCCCGCGATGTCCGGCTGGCGATCCTGCGGGCTGCCGTCCGCGGCGTCGCCCCCGACTGGCTGGCGCTGGCGGCCGAGCTGGACGCCCGTCCGCCGTTGCCGGGGCCGCAGCCGTTGGCGCCGCTGCCGCGCGCGAGCTGGATCCCGCGTGCAGCGGTGGGGTCGCTCGCGCTGATG
>SYAK01000233.1 GCA_005788935.1 Pseudomonadota bacterium | reverse complement strand
GGTGAGCGGGTCCGTCTCGTGACCTGCCGCGATCAGGAGGGCGAGGCCCACCTCGTGGCCAACGAGATCCTGCGGCTCCGCGCGGTCGAGGGGCGGGCCTGGCGCGACTTCGGCGTGCTGTTCCGCGTCAGCGCCCAGACGCGCGCCATCGAGTCGGCCTTCCGCCTGCTCGCCATCCCGTTCCGCGTCGGCGGCGCCTACGACTTCCACGAGCGCAAGGAGGTCAAGGACATCCTGTCCTACCTGCGCCTCGGGCTGCACCCCGAGGACGAGTCCTCGCTGCTGCGGATCATCAACTTCCCGCAGCGCGGCATCGGGCCCGCCACCATCGAGGCCATGCATGACGCGGCCCACGCGCGCCACATCGGACTTTGGGATGTTTTGTGCGATCCGGAATGCGTATCATCCATGACTGCGCCTCAGCGAGCGGCGCTCGAGCGGCTCGTGGAGGTCATCCGCGCCATCGGGCGCGACATCGCCGAGGGCAAGCGCCTCGACGCGCTCGTCACCGACCTGTGCGACGTCCTCGGGGCGCGCGAGGCCTGGATCCGCGACCCCGCCGAGGGCCCGGGCGGGCTTACCCGCTGGGGCAACATCGAGCGGCTCATCCGGAGCCTCGGGCAGTGGCAGGACCGCAACCCGGGGGCCCCGCTGCGCGACTGGCTGCGCCTCGTGGCCCTGGGGGCGCGGGACGCCAGCGACGAGGAGGAGGACGCAGTTCCGCTCATGACGCTGCACGCCGCGAAGGGCCTCGAGTGGCCGGTGTGCTTCGTCATCGGCTGCCAGGAGGGCATCATCCCGCACCACCGCACCGTCGACGCCCCGCGCGGTGACATCGCCGAGGAGCGGCGCCTCTTCTACGTCGGCATCACGCGCGCCCGCCGCGTTTGCTACCTGACGCTCGGCAAGGTGCGTCGCGGGCTGCACGGACCCGAGCCGCAGCGCCCGTCCCGCTTCCTGAAGGAGATCCCCGACTCCTACCTCGAGCGCGTCGAGCGCACCCGCGAGGTCGAGCCGGCCACGAAGGAGGCCGCCGCCGCGCGTGTCGCGGAGATCCGGGCCCGCCTCGCCGGCTCGAAGTCTGGCTGAGAGCCTCTCAGAGCCGAGGGGAGTGCGGAATCTCAGTGTCAGGCCGCCATGGCGCGAGCCCAACGCACCTGCCCATGTCAAGGTGCCCGCCACGCAAGCTCCGAGCGACGTTACAGAACCCGCTTGCGCGCACCCTCCTGCAACACGACCACGACGCCCGAGCCGGTTGCGGCGCCGCGCTCGAGCCGGGACGCTGGCAGCCCACGCGACAGGAGGAAGTCCGCGACCGCCGCCATGCGACTGGGCTGAAGTGCGGCCGCGCCCGCATCGGCTGTCTCGGCGGCCGCAGCTGCCAGGACGGCGACCTTCACGCCATCCCGCGCCAGGGCGTCCTGGACGACCTCGACGAGCACACGCCGAGAGACCAACGCGAGCGCGCCGCCCGCGTCGAAGGCGACGACGGTCGACCCGCCCCGGGGGCGCACGGAAGCTGGCGCGACCGCGGGCTCCGACTCGGCGACGAGCGGGCCCCACAGGGTCGGCGCGGCGCTGGCCGGGACCTCCATCGAGGCGGCGCGCACGGCGAGCGTCGCGGCCGCACGGTCGAGGGTCCCTTCGAGCCACGACCAGCGGACACCGGGTCCCGCCGCCACCCCGCGGACATCCCACACCGCCCACGCCGGGCGGGCATGGGCGTCACCCTCGCGCAGCCAGCGGCGCTCGTCCTTCAACATCGCGACCGGGACCCAGGTCTTGCCTTCGACGGTCACCGCCGCCTTCGCGACCGGGCCCGCGGCGTCGAAGCGCTCGGTGCCGATGGCGATCTGCGAGACGTTGCCCTGGACGACCTCGGCGCGCAGCTGTCCGCCGTAGGTCCCCAGGTTCGTGATGGCCTCGGCGGCGAGGTGCGGCGCGTCGTTGACGTGGAGCAGGTCGACCTCCCCCGCGCGACCGAAGGCGACCGTGACCTCGGCGCCGCCGACCTTGGCGCGATAGAGCCCGCTCACCGCGTCGTACCCCTGCGGCAGGGCGTCGGCCCCCGCGACCCAGGCCCGACCGTCGCGCTGCATCACGAAGCGGCTCTCGCCCAGCGTGGCGCCAAAGAGCGGCCCAGGCTTCTCGGCGAGCCCCGCGAAGGCCTCCCCGACCGCCCCGTTGTAGTAGACGCGCCAGGCCCCGTCCGCGCGCAACACGGCCACCGTCCCGCTCGCCACGACCGAGGCGCCGCCGACCACCTGCCACGCCCGCGCCACGACCCCGGCGTTCCTGAGGACCACCTCGCGGGCCCCATCCCAGACGAGATTCGCCGCCTTGACCCGTGCGACCTCGGCGCGCTCGTGCCGCTCGATGCGCGCGGACTCCAAGGCCCAGCTGCCATCGCGGTCCTCGTCGCCCACGTGCCCCGCGGACGGCGGCGGCGCCGCGAGGACATCGCGCACCTCGGGTGAAAGCGCGACCTGGGCGACCGCATGCACGTCACCCGTGGCCTCGGCAAAGACGAGCTCGCCGATGGCGGCCCACGGCTCGGAGACGTGGCCATTGACGATCAGGCGCACGCGGTCGCCCTCCCAAACCCGGGCCGCGACCGTGGCCCCATCCGCAAAGTATCGGACGTCCGCGATCGACCGGACCGGCGCGCTCGCGACGCCGCGATGGACAAGGACCTGCGCGCCGCCGACGAGCCCGACGTAGTGGAAGCGCCCCTCGGCATCGACGAGGACGGACGCGTCGGACCCTCCAGCCACGCGCGCGACTGGAGAGAGCTCCGCGGGCACCGCGGCTGTCAGACGCCCGCCGCGGATGGCGTCTACCCGCTGGCCGGGCACGCCGTCGTGGACCTCGACCCAGCCGTCGCCATCCCGTCCGAGGAAGTGGAGGTGCTGCGCGCCAGCCGCGTCGACCGTCCGGACGAACCAGCCGATCTCCTCCCAGCGGACGTCACCCGGGGCCTCGCCAGCGTGGAGCGACCAGCGCCCGTCCTCGGCCGCCGTGTAGTGGGTGGTCGCGAGGGTGTCCCCCGGAACCACGTGACCGATGGCGTCGCGCCAGCCCGTCCGCGTGGCGCCGTGCACGACCGCCGCGAGGCGCCGCCCCGTCGGCAGGACCGTGACCCGCTCGACAGGCAGACCGGCGACCTCGGCGAGGGCCTGCGCGTGCCCGTAGTCATGCTCGGCGACGTGGACCGGCGCGTCCGCGGGCCCAACGAAGGTGAGGTCACGGACGCGACTGAACCAATCCCCATGCCCTCCGTGGGCCCAGACAGCCTCCACCTGGCCCCGGCGACCGATCCAGGCGAGCGACCCGGTGGCGGGCGTGAGCGCGACGTCGCGGACGCTGTCGTAGCGCTCGGCCCCGACGGCCTGAAAATCGCGCCCGTCGGCCTCACCCGTCCATGTCAGCGTGTGACTGCCGCGCGGCGACAGCTCTGTCCAGCGGGCCAGACCAAGGCGGCTCACCCAACCGAGCGACTCCTCACGGCCCTCGGCATCGACGACGAACCAGCCCGATCCCGGATTGGACGCCCGCGTCACGGCCACCGCGACCGTGTCCCGGACGTCCCGCGAGGTGTCGGGGTGCGGCACCAGCTCGCCGATGCGACCTGGCACTGGGACGACCCGCGGCCCGAGGATGAGCGCGTCTGCGGGCTCGGGCTTGCGCGGCGCGTCCGGGGTCTGGCCCTCGCCAGGGGCCGCGTCGGCGGATGTCGGCCGGGCCTCACCCCGGGCGACAGCGAGCCAGCGGCCATGCGCGGAGAAGCCTTGCGGATCGATCTTCGTGTACCACACATCCTGGTACACCTCGCCCCCCTGCCGGCCCTGCCGGGCCGCGTAGGTGAACGGCGCCTCGAAAGGCAGGACCCACACCATGCGTCCCTCTGGCGCGAGACCCGGGAGGTCCCCCTCGAGGGTCACCCCGTCTGCGTCGACAGCGCGCACGCGCCGCGTCGCCTCGAAGGCCCCGAAGGTCCGACCCACCGCCACGAAGAGACTCGCGGCCGGCCGGCCCTCGAGGCCCGTGACGGGCAGCCGGAACCCTGCGTCAGCCTCGCCCGTCACGGCGCCAAGCGGCGCAGCGCCAAGCGGGGCGTGGTGATACCTCGGGAAGCCGACCTCCGCCCAGGCCGCGTGCGCCGCGAAGGGCTGACCGTGGGGCTTGCGCAGCAGGTGCCGCGCCTCCCCGCGCGCCACGCGGGCATCGACCCCGAAGCCATCCTGCGACCAGCGCAGGCCCTCGACCCCGTCCCAGGCCTCGCTCGTCAGGCGGGCTGGCGCCCCAGCTCCCGCGACCGACACATGCCAGCCGTCCGCCTGCTGCCCAGCGAAGGCCCACGCCGACGCATCGGGACGCACGATCGCGTCACGCACGGCAAGGAATGCGTCCCGGCCCACAAACGTCAGCTTTGTTTCCTCGCGAACGCCGTCGTAGCGAACCTCCTTGCCGTCTGGCGTGAAGCGGAGCCCGCTCGCGTCACTCAGCTCGCCGTGGCGGTCGGCCCCGACCTGCGCCGCCCAGGTGCCGCCACGCTGCGCGAGGAAGGCGACCTGTTCCCCATCGGGGGTCGAGAGGACGTCGCGGACCGCCTCGAACGGCCCGTGCACCGCACCATCGAGTCCGACGCCGAGCCCGCCCTCGAGCCGTCCGACGTGGATGACCGCGTCCCGTCCCGCGACAGGCCGCAGGCTCGTGAGGTCGGTCGCACCGAGGGTCTTCGCGGCCGCCTCGCCACGGACCGAGAAGGGCCTGCGCGCGAGGACCTCGCCTCCGACCATGACGTCGTCGCGCCCGTTCGCGGTCCCGCCTTCAACCTTCACCTCGCGCCCGACCCACGCGAGCTCCCCGCGGAGCCTCGTCTCGACGACAGGCCCGAGCATGGCGTAGCCCTGACTCGCCTCAGCCTCGCGCACGCGATGGTGCAGCCCAGCCCGCGTGCCGTCGTACCAGAGGGTCCCAGCACGTGAGAAGCGCGGCCCGTCGATGGACTCGAAGGCCTCGCCAAGGGTCGTCCCAAGCCCGACCGCCTGCCCCTCGCCGAGCGTCGCGACCCACGCGACGCCGTCGCCCTCGCGCATGATGACCCGCTCGACGCGCGCCACCTCGGGGGACGCGACGCCGTCGATGACGAGCCGCTGCCCGCCCGCGGCCTCGCCGACGTAGACCGGCTTGTCGCCATCCGTCCGCAACAGCTCGCCGACCTTCACGAACGTCGGGTGCGCGCGCGTCGCGTCGACAGCCCGCGTTCCAGCGCGGTCGGAGGCCACGTACAGGAAGTTGCTGCCGCCGTGCGTCGCGGTCAGGCGCTCGACCTTCTCGAAGGCGGCCCCGGGCGTCGCGCCCGCGAAGACGAGTGTTCCCTCGCCGTTGGTCGCGAGCGCGAGCGGGGCCTCACGGTAGGGCACATCCGAGAGCTTGACGGTCCGAAAGACCTCGGTCGCCTCGAGGGCGTTGTCGGCCGCGCCGACGATGAGGCGCTCGCCATCGGCGGCTGGCGCGACCGCCTGCAGACGCCCGGAGGGCGTGTGAAACCGGATGACCTTGGGGGCCGCTGGCAAGCCCGCGACGGACGCGAGGGGGGTCGCCGCCCGCGGGTTCGCGACATGGACGTTCCAACGGTCGCCGCTGAGCCCAGCCCACGCGAGCTGGCCGCGGGCGACGTCGACGATCACCGCGCCGAGCTCGCCATGCTCCGCGACGACGGCGTGATCGACAACGACCTCGGCTCCGCTTGCCGTCTGCCCGACGAGCGCCACGTGCCCCTCGCCGAGGTCGTGCCATCGCGGGGCCGCGACGTAGTGACGGGCATCGACGCCCCACATCGGCCGCGTGCGAGTGAAGCCATAGGTCGCGGCCCGCCCGTCGGGGCTCGACCCGAGGTCGGTGACGCGGCTCCCGTCGGCGACCTCGGCGAAGGCCTGCCCGTCAAACCGCACGACGACCTCCCGACCCGCCTGCGCACCGATGAAGGCGAAGCCGCCTCCAGCGAGCGTGACAAGGCCGCGGACCGCGTCGTGGCGCGGGCTTTCGATGAAGCTCGCACCATTCCATGCCACATAGGCTCGCTTTCCAAGGTGACGGACCTCTGCGAGCGCGACCCCCGAATCGGGAAGGAAGCGCAACGCCGAGACCGCGTCCCACGTCGGCGACCGCTGCCCGCCCGCAAAGAGCCGCTCGCCAGCGTGCGTCCCAAGGTGCAGAAGGGCCGCGGAGGCCGCTGCGTCGGGCGCTGGCCGCACGACGTCAAGAAGGCGCTCGCCCGCCGCGAGATCGAGCACGATGAGGGGCGCGCCGGGGTCGGTGAGCGAGACCGGGGCCGACACGAGCGGGCCCTCCGCGGGCGCGGCCACAGCCGCGGGTGGGGCGGGGACTGGCGGAGCGGCCGGGGGCGCCGCCGGTGGGGCTGGCTCCACGGGTGCTTCCGGGGGTGCGTCACACCCGGCCATCGCCAACCCGCCTCCGCCTCCGATCGCGCCGATGACAAGCCAAGCCGCTGACGTCCGCATGTCGTCCCCTCAGAACCTCTACCGTGCCGCCCCTGCACCGCCGTGCGGCCGTCCCGCCTCGGTCGCCACCTCCGGGAGGGCTCACTCGAACTCGGCGCGCGCCGACACCTGAAACGAGCCGCCCTGACCCCAGGCGTCCACCACCACGAGGTAATCGCCAGCCCCGATGTCCTGCAGCTCGAGCGTCGAGAACGGACGCGTCGGCGGACCGGCGATGTCGTCGACGCAGTCGAGCGGCCCGGCGTCGTCGTTGCCGCAGCCGGCGTAGACGTAGACCACCGTGTCGAAGGTCGTGCCAGGGTGGTCCGTGGTGATGACGAGCCGCGTGGCCGGGGCCTGAAGCCTGACCCGCACGAGGCCCTCGGACTTGTCGGAGCTGTCGTTCGCCGCACAGAGGGGCGGCGGATCGTAACCGCTCGGACCTGATGCGACGCCAGTGACCGGGGTCCCGTCGAGCGGCAGGAAGGGCGCGTTCTCACAGATGCGCGCCCGGTAGTCCTCGACCATCTGGCACCGGAACTGCCCGTCGAGCGCCTTGAGGCACTTGTCGCCCGTCCGGCAGAGATCGAACCCCCGCGGGTCGCAGACCTGCTCGGTCGCCCGCGTCGGCGCCACGGTCTGCTGCGTCCGCTTGACCGTCGAGACCTGACTGCGCGAGTCCACCGCCAGGACCGCGACGCCCTTCACCGTCTCGAGGAAGCTCTCCGGCACGTCGATTCGGTAGTAGAACGCGCCGTCGCCGCGCAGGTACGAGACATCGCGGACATCCTCGCCCGTCTCGGTCCCTCCGTCCTCATCCCAGTCGACCATGACGGGCTGCCCGTCCGGGTCCAGGTAGGTGAACACGAGCTGGGCGATGTCGTCGTCGGAG
>SYAK01000232.1 GCA_005788935.1 Pseudomonadota bacterium | reverse complement strand
GGGCTGGTCGAGGCCGTTCTCGCAGCCGCCGGTCCCGCCGCCGCCGCCACCACCGACGCCGTTGCGCCCGAGGGTGCCGACGCTGCCGCTCGCCGCGTACCAGTGGCTCCCTGAGATGAAGCCGCGGACGTTCGAGGCCCCGCTTCCACCCGCGCCGTCCGAGCTCGTCCCGGCCCCGCCGACGCCGCCCGTCCCGCAGGTACCGCCAGCGCTGCCGCCCGTTCCCCAGCCGCTGAACGCCGCCGCCGAGCTGCCGCCGCCAGCGCCCCCGCGCGGGTCGTAACAGCAGCAGCAGCTGAAGATACCGCAGCCGCTGCCTGAGGTGTCGGGGGATCCGCCACCGCCGCCCGCGCCGCCGTTCGGGTTGCCGACGGAGGCGTCACAGCTGGCGTTCGTGGCCCCCGCGCCGCCGCTCGTGCCGCTGGTGTCGCAGCCGCCCCAGCTTCCCGAGTACGCGTTCGAGCCGTTGGTGCCCCGGCTCGCCGCCGCCTGCGATGCGCTCGACCCGTCGTCGCCGGTGCGCCCGATCCCGCCGTTGGCCGCGACGATGTCACAGCGGTCGATGACCAGCGTCACGCCGTTCGCGTGGACGGCATAGGCGTTGCGCCCCTGGCCGTTGTAGTCGCCTGAGGCGTTCGTGCCGAGGACGTGCAGATCGGCGAGCTCGACGGTGACGCCAGCGCCAGAGAGCTGCAGCGCGACGGTGTGGCTCTCGGGGGCCAGCGCGCCGCCCTGGATGCGGCTCTCGTGGCCGACTGTGGCGCGCGAGGCCCGCAGCCAGGCGGTGTTGTAGCCGCCGAAGATCCGAGTCGAGCGGGTGATGGCGAACGGCCCGCCCGCGTGGGTCCCCGCGCCGAGATAGATGTGGGGCTTGGTCCCGGACACGAGCGACAGGGCGCGGGCGAGCGAGCACGGCGCGGCCTGGGTGCAGGACGAGCTGACGGACCCCGCTGGCGTCGCGAAGAGCCCGAGGTTGACGTCGCCGTCGACGCCATCGCAGTTCTCGTCGCGGAAGTTCGCGTCGGGGGTCTCGGTCTGGCCATAGGTGGGGACCGCCGCGTAGTCGTCCACCCAGCCGCCAGCCCCCGTGCAGCGCTTGACCGTGCCGGCGCAGAGCCCCTTCTGGTTGGTGTTCGTCGGGGCCGAGAGCCCGTTGTCGACGAAGCCGCTGCAGTCGTTGTCAAGCCCGTCGCAGCGCGTCTCGAGCGCCTCGAAGGTCGCGACCGCGGTCTTGTACTGGTCGTTGCCGCAGGCGCTCCACGCACCGTCGACGCACAACGCGGCTGGCTTGCGGACGCCAGCGCACACGCCCCGCTGGTTCTCGCACGGCACGAGCACCAGATCCCGGTCGGCCCCGTCGACGAGTCCGTCGCAGTCATTGTCGACGCCGTCGCAGACCTCGTCGGTCGGGTCGCCCGGGAAGCAGGCCCGCGGCGCGCCCGCGGCGCAGCGGTCGACCGTGCGCTGGCACGCTCCCACGCCGCACGTCTGGGTCCCGCCGGAGATGTTCGTGCACTGCCCCGGGGTCTTGCCGGTGCATGTGCCAGCTGTCGGCGCCTGACAGGTGGCGTGGCACGTGAGGGTCGCGGTCCCCTTGCCCGACGCCGGGCAGACCTGGTCGGCGGTCTGGCACGCCGCCTCGCCCGAGCACGCGGCGGCGGCGGCCGACACATCGGCGCGGCGCATGCAGGACGAGCCATCAAAACCCCAGTAATAGCCGATGCATCCGATGTCCCCGCATTCGTTTGCCGGATCGGCGCCTGCGGTGATGTTCTGGCAGGTCCCGTAGAAGCCACGCACGTTGCACGCCCGGCAGACGCCGCCGCAGGTCGTGTTGCAGCAGACGCCGTCCACACAGCTGAGACCGCTCTGGCACTGGCTCGTGGTCGCGCAGGCCCCACCGGGACCGGCGTTGGCGACGCAGACGCCGTTGAGGCAGTTGGCGCCCTCGTCGCAGGCGCTGCTCGCGGTGCAGCTCGTGGCGCAGGCGAGGGTGGGCTGGTCGGCCGCACCGCTGCAGCTGATGGCGTCGTAGAAGCCGCAGGCGTCGGCCTCACCCGTGCAGGCGCTGTCATCGGGCGTCGGGGTCGCGCCGCGGGCGCAGATGTTGGCGGTGCAGACCGGGTCGAGGCGGGTCCCCTGGCACGTCGTCAGGCTGTCGCAGCGGGCTGGCTTCGCGTAGAGGGCGGCGGGGCAGTGGTCGGGCGAGGCACAGCAGTCCCCCGAGGCGCAGCAGAAGCCGTTCTGGCAGTGGTTCGAGGTGCAGTCGCTCGCGTCGGTGCAGGCCGCCCCGTCGGGGGCGTCTGCGACACATTGGGCGGACGCCTCGTCGCAGTGGGCCGACCCGACGCAGCCCGCATCCGTGTCGCAGCGCGTCGCGCAGAGGTCGCCCGCGTCACCACCGCCGCTGCAGGTGTAGAGGCCGCAGGGGCGCGGGGTCGGGTAGGCGCAGTTGCCCGCTGCACAGGTCGGCTCGCCGCGTTCGACGAAGGCCGCCCCGGACGCCTCGCAGCCGCCAGCCAGACAGTTGTCCCACGCCTCGTCGAGCCCTCCGTCGCAGTCGTCGTCGACGCCGTTGCAGATCTCCGCGGCGGGCGTCTGGCCGATGCAGGTGTCGGCGCCCGCCTCGGAGCAGGCGCTGACGCCAACGCAGCGACCAAGATCATTGCTGTTGAAACATTCGGTCGGGGCGACGTCGTCGGCGACGCCGTCGCAGTCGTTGTCGAGGGTGTCGCAGATCTCGGTCTCCGGTGCGTCCGCGTCGCAGGCCGTCAGGCCGTCGGGTCCGCAGGTGCGCGTGCCGCCACAGCTGCCCGCCCCGTTCGTGACCGCACAGCCGGTCGCGTAGCCGAGCCCGTTCCAGCTGGCGCGGCAGTCGCACTGGCCGCTGTCGGGGACGCAGAGGCTCGCCGTGACGCCGTCCGTCGTGACGCGCTCGCAGCGCGCGCCGGAAGGGCAGGGGGAGCGGGAGCAATCCGTTGCGCAGAAGCTCCCCTGGGATGGGTCGGGCGCCGGCACGCAGGCGGCTCGTGACGGGTCGAGGGGGCTCTGGCAGTCGGTCTGCGTGCGGCACGGGCGACAGAGGCGCGTGTGGCTCGGGACGCACATCGAGACCGGGTCCGACCCGCCGATGGCGGTGAACAGGCAGTCGAACCCGGACGGACACTCGCGCGTGCAGGTCTTCGTGCAGACCTGCCCGTCAGCGCCCTCGACGCAGAGGCCATCGAGGCAGTCCGAGGGCGCCGCGCAGGCGCAGCCGAAGCCTCCGTCCACCTGACAGAGGGCCTCGGCGGGCGGCGCGCTGCCGTCGGGGCCTGTGTCGCCTGCTGGTGCGTCGTCGGCACCAGCCCCGAGGTCCACCAGGGTCGCGAGGTCGACCGGTGTCGAGTCGGGAATTCCCGCGTCGGGCTCGTCGGGGACTGGGGCGTCGAGCCCGGCCTGCGCGTCGGCCAAGGCCTCCTCCGGTGACTTGTCCCAGCAGGCCACGAGGGACAGCGTGGCGAGCGCGGCCGTGAGCGTATTGCGAGCGTGGACGACGGGCATGCGAACCTCGGCTGAATGCGGGAAGCGACTTCGATGCGGGGGTGTGCGGAGGGTAGCACAGGTCGGGCTCAGCGGAACAGGGCCGGCCGGTGCGCGCCAGTGCGTGGTCGCTGCGTGGCCCGGCCTGCGGCGTCAGGCGTAGGTCGCAGATGCGGGACGTGGCCGAGCAGCGCCCCCGTGGCAGGCGAGATGAGCGAGCCGGTCGCAGCAATCTCCAGCCGCGGGCGGCTCGACGCCGAGCGCTGAAGTCGTTAGGGTTGCAATCAAATCTCGGGCTGGGAGCGGGCGATGGTTGACGTCGTGAATGCAGGTTACGCGGCATCGGTTGCGTGGGCACGGCGGCTCTCATGCTGCGAGCGTTGTGGCGGTGTGGTCGAGGGGCCTGATGGTGGCGACGCGGTCTGTGCGGCGTGCGGCGAGGTCACGGGACTGCGTCCGCGGGCCGAGTTTGTCCGTGCCCGGGGGCTCGTGGCCAGCTCGCAGCACCCGGGGTTGCGCGCGCAGGATGGGCGGTCGCCCCAGGTGCCGCCCCGCATCGCGTTTCTGTTCGAGGGGAGCGTCGTCCCGGCCCACCGTGAGGCGGAGGCGCGCGTCGTGTGGCTCGAGGCCCGCAAGCGGGCGGCCGAGCGCGATGTTCCGGCGGGCGAGGAGCTGAACTTCCTCGCGGCGGGGCTCGCGGTCCCGTGTGAGCAGCGGGGCGATGTGACCGGGGCGCGCGCGCTCCTCGAGGCGTCGCTCGCGGCCCTCCCCGTGCCCCGGCAGCGGGCGGTGGCGCTCGGGCGTCTGGTGCGCCTCGCGGTGCGTCAGCGTGACCTCGCTGCTGCGGAGGCGTGGGGAGCGTGCTTCGAGGCGGGGACGGACCTCGAGAGTGACAGCGAGCTGCGCGTGAGCCACGCGGCCATCGCGACGCTGCGTGAGGATTGGGCCGAGGTCTCGCGCCTGCTCGGCGTGCGCTCGGGCGAGGTCGCCATCGAGAACGGGCTCGACCCGTTCGCCCTGCTCCTGCGTGTCCACGCGCTTGAAATGTCAGGCCAGCGCGATCTCGCCATCGCCGAGCTCGAGCCCGTCGTCAGTCAGGTCCCGGGCGCGCACCAGGCCTTGAAGGCACTCGCGGACTTCAACGCCGCGCTCGGCCTGTGCCCGCGCACCCTCCCGACAGCGCTCGGCGGCCGACAGAAGGCCGTCCGATCGTCTTCGGGGGGCGGCGGCGGTGTCCTCGGTTGGCTGATGCTCGTCATCGCGCTCGCGCCGTTCGTCATCACCGGTGGAATCTGGGTGGCTGGCGGCGGCATGCCGGTTCTCTTGCCGCTCTTCATGGTCATCCCGGCCGTCGCGGTGACCCCGACCGCGCTCCGCCTCATCCGCTCCGGGCGTCGCGAGCGCGCCATCGCGCAGCGCGGGGTCCCGGCCGTGGCCGTCGTCCTCGGGTCCGAGCGGACCAGCCTGCGCGTCAATTCCGTGCCCGAGATGCGCATCCACGTCGAGGTCCTGCTCGACCCGCCCGTGCGGTCGACCGTGCAGGCCTTCGTCGACGTCGGCTCGCAGCACATGCTGACCCCGGGCACGCAGCTGCGCGTCCGCATCGACCCGGCGAGCCCGGACTACGCAATCCTTGACGGATGACGGCTGTTTTGGCGACCTGCCAGGGCGCGGAGCACGACGAGCAGTCCGAATGCGAGAACGAGCAGCAGCGCCGCGATGGCCCGGGTCGCGGCGAGGTCATCCTCGAGGGTCGCGTACAGGGCTAGCGGCAGTGTCTGGGTCCGCCCCTCGACGCTGCCCGCGAACATCAGCGTCGCCCCGAATTCGCCGAGCGCGCGGGCCCACGCCATCGCGGCCCCAGCGGCGAGCGCGCGGTGGCAGGCGGGGAGCCCCACGGCCCAGAAGACCCTGAGCGGTGAGGCCCCGAGGGTGCGGGCCGCCTCGAGGTGGCTCGGATCAACCCCTCGGAAGGCGGCGATGGCCGCGCTGATGTAGAACGGCGACGCCACGAAGACCTCGGCCAGCACGACCGCGGCCGTGGTCCCGCCGAGTCCGGGCCACGCGTCCCGCCCGACCAGCAGCGACACGAGCCCGCGCGACCCGAACGCCAGCAGGAGCGCCACACCTGCGACCGCGGGCGGCAGGACAGCGGGGAGCGCCAGCAGGTGCTCGGTCAGGCGCGCCGTGCGCGATGCGGGGCCGGCCTGCGCGAGCGTCCATGCGAGCGGCGTCCCGAGCAACGCGATGAGGGCGAGCGACGTGGTCGTGGTCGCGAGGCTCAGCCCGAGGGCGGGCGCGGCGAGCGGGTGGGCG
>SYAK01000231.1 GCA_005788935.1 Pseudomonadota bacterium | reverse complement strand
CCCCCCTCGAGGTCGACGGCGAGCGGCTGCGCGTCGTCGATGCGCGTCATCGCGGACCACGCGCGCACCGCGGCGCTGCTCATCGCCGAGGGCGTCTTCCCCGATCGCGACGGCCGCAGCTACGTGCTGCGCCGCGTGATGCGCCGCGCGATCCGCTTCGGCCGCATGCTCGGGCTCGACGCGCCGTTCCTCGTCGACACGACCGCGCGCGTCATCGAGATGCTCGGCGACGTCCACCCCGAGCTCGTCGAGGCCCGCGAGACCATCCACCGCATCGTGCTGCAGGAGGAGACCCGCTTCGGGCGCACCATCCGCGCCGGGCTCAAGCTGCTCGACGAGGAGGTCGCGAGGCTCGCCGCCGATAACCGCAACATGTTGCCGGGAAGTGTGGCGTTCGTGCTCTACGACACCCACGGATTCCCGCTCGATCTGACCGCGCTCATCCTCTCCGAGAAGGGGCTGACGCTTGACCAGGCCGGCTTCGAGGCCGCGATGGACGAGCAGCGGACGCGGGCGCGGGCCGCCTCGCGCTTTGGCCGCGAGGACGTCTCGGTCTACCAGGCGCTCAACGAGGGCGGCTTCGGCGGGACGACCTTCACCGGGTATGCCTCCCACACCGAGCTGTCGGCGGTCACCGCGCTGTTCTCGGACGGGGCCCGCATTCCGCGCGCGGCGGTCGGCCAGCGCGTGGCCATCGTCACGCCCGTGACTCCGTTCTATGCCGAGTCGGGTGGTCAGGTCGGCGATGTCGGCGTCATCGAGGCGACCGATGGCAGCTTCAAGGTCCTCGTCGAGGACACGCTGCGCCCGTTCGGTGACGTCGTGACCCACATCGGCGTCGTGACGCACGGCAGCGCGCGAGATGGCGCCGAGGTGCGGCTCGCGATCGATGTCGCGGCCCGTGACGCGACGCGGCGCAACCACAGCGCGACGCACCTCATGCACCACGCGCTGCACAAGGTCCTCGGCGGGCACGTCCGGCAGCGCGGCTCGCTCGTGTCACCGACGCGGCTCCGCTTCGACTTCAGCCACACTGGCCCGATGAGCGCCGACGAGCTGCGCGCGGTCGAGGAGGCGGTCAACGGTCACGTCGTCGCGAACGAAGGCGTCACGACCGAGGTCCTCGCCTACGACGCGGCCATCGCGAAGGGGGCGGTCGCCTTCTTTGACGAAAAGTACGGCGACGAGGTGCGGATGCTCGCGGTTGGCTCCGAGTCGGTCGAGCTCTGCGGCGGGACCCACGTCGGTCGGACCGGCGACATCGGGCTCTTCCTCATCGTCTCCGAGGGGCCGATTTCCTCGGGTGTCCGCCGCATCGAGGCGGTCACCGGGCTCGAGGCGTGGCGCCACGCGGCGCGGCGCGATGGGCAGGTCAAGGCGCTCGGCGAGCGGCTCCACGTGACGCCCGACGCGGTCACCGAGCGGGTCGAGCGTCTGCTCGATGAGCGGAAGGCCCTCGAGCTCGAGCTCGCCGAGGCTCGCCTCAACTGGCGCAGCGCCGAGGCCCGGGCCGCCGTGCGCGGTGCCCGTGTCTACGGCGCCCATCGCTTCGCGGCTGTGCGGCTTGACGGGGTCCCGGGCAAGGATCTCCGGCCGCTCGCGGACGCGCTGAAGGCCGATGTGCCGTCGGGCGCGCTGCTGCTCTCGAGCGTCGCCGACGACAAGGTCTCGATCCTCGTCTGGGTCAGCGCCGACCTGCAAAAAGCCCTCCCAGCGGGCGGGCTTGTGGCCGAGCTGGCGGCGCTTGTCGGGGGGCGCGGCGGCGGCAAGGCCGACGTGGCGCAGGCGGGCGGGACCGACGCGTCGAAGCTCGGTGAGGTCGAGGCCCTGTTCTACGCGCGCGCCGAGGCTGCGAGCGTCTGAGCCGCGGACCTGAGGTCGGGAGCCGGGCATGACGTCCAGGTGTTGCGCGTTCGCGCCCCGTCAGCGGCGCCCTCGCGCCCCCTTCGCGGAGACGGCCGCCTGCCCAGGTTGCCGTCTCATCCGTGCGTGCCCATGAGTCCCGCACGCGACGAAAATCATCAAGACAGGTCAAGAGGTACGTCATGCGGCGATTCTTTCAGGCAGCCTTCGCGGCGCTTGCGCTCACCGGTGGGGCCGCGCGCGCGGTCCCGACGCTCTATCTCCCGACGCCCGGTCCCGCGGGCGAGCACTACGCCGGCCCTCCGTTCAAGATGTCCGCCTCGACGCTGGCGGGGGCGGCTGAGGAGGCCCTGAAGGCGCTCGCGCTTCAGCTTCCCGAGGCGGCATCGGTGACTGTCAGCTATGCCGGAAATACCGCCGCGCTGAAGATCGAGCTGAGTCGCGCGACTGACCCGGCGCTGCGTGATCGGGCGCTTGGCGCAATCTTCCACACGCTCCGCTCGCTCGGTTTCGGCGAGGTGCGGCTCGACGGCGCGCTGCTGTCGGCGTCGTCCTTCACGCGCCCGGCTCTCGTGCAGGTGGCCCCGCTCGCGGCGACGCTTGGCGCCGATCGGCTCGCCGAGGGGCTCGTCGATCTCGACGGCGAGATCGTCACGGTCGCCGCATTCTACGCGCGCCTCGACGCGCAGGATCCGAAGCTCGCGGCCAGCGTGCGGCGCCTCCTCGCCGATGGGACGCCCGACGTCCGCCTCGCGCTCGTCGCCGGGGTCGATGCGCTGAAGTTGCGCGAGCGCGAGGGCCTGCTGCTCGCGCGCCTCTCGGACGCCGAGGTCCGCGTCCGCAAGGCGGCGCTCGCGCACCTCGTCAAGGCGCCGTCGGTGCCGGTGCTGAAGTCGCTCGCGGCCTACGTCGACCTCGAGACCGACAACGCCAACCGCCTCGAGGCCGCACGCGCGCTCGTCAAGGCTGGCAAGACCGAGTTCTCCCGCTACCAGCTGCTCGACGCGCTGACCGGGACGGACGTCGCGGCCGCGAGGAAGGCCGCCGAGGACCTGGCCGCGTCGAAAGACCCAAAGTTCGTGCCCGCGATCGCTGGCCTCCTGCGCCACGCAGATGCGGCGCTGCGCGAGACCGGACTCGGGCTCCTCGTTGGCGTCGCGGCCTTCCCGCAGCTCGCCGCCGCCCTCGATGATGACGCCGTACCCGCGCCGACCCGCGAGGCCGTCGCGGAGGTGCTCGTCGCGAAGGGGCCCTCCGAGGGGCGTCCGAAGGCCCTCGGCTGGCTCGTGTCACTTGGCTCCGAGGCGGCGGCGGTGCGCGCGGCTGACGCCATCGCTGCGGGCCCGGTCACGGGAACTGGCGAGAGCCTTCGTCGCGGCCTTGGCCGCATCGAGAAGCCGGTCCGCGAGGCTGCGTCGAAGGCCGCCGCGAAGGTGCGCGACCCCGCCGTGCTCGAAGCGCTCGCGAAGGCGGTCGGGGCCGCCAAGGACGCTGACGAAAAAGTCCTTCACACGCTATCTGCTTCGGCCATCGTGGCTGGCCAGAGCCTCGATCAGGCCCTCGTGATCGCGAAGTCGCCCGACGCCTTCATCCGCGAGGTCGCGGTCCGCGCGCTCACCGGCTTCGCAGGCGAGGCGAAGCCCAACCCGCGGGTCGTGGACGCCCTGCGGGCCGCGCTCGGTGATGCGACGCTTGGCATCCGTCAGGCTGCGGCCGAGGCGCTGTCGAAGATCGCCGACGATCCGATCGGCGCCGAGCTCCTCAAGCTGAAGGCTGACGCCGACGCGCGCATCCGGGCCGCGGTCATCGCGGGGCTCGCGCGCACGAAGGTCCCCGAGGCGGACGCGGCCATCGTCGCAGCGATTGACGACAGTGACGCGTCCGTCAAGGAGGCGGCCCTCGTCGCGGTGCGGGGCCGGCGCATCGAGAGCGCCCACGACAAGGTCCGCTGGCTCGTGTCGCACCGCGACATGGCCGTCCGGCGTGCGGCGATGGCCGCCCTCGTCGCCATCGCGAAGCCCGGCTCGCCTGCGCTCTTCGAGCTGTTCTCCAAGGCGTTGAACGAAGAGGATGAGGTCCTGCAGCTCCACGCCCTCGACGGGCTGCGCACCTACCCAGCTGACGCCAGGACGGCCAACGCGGTCGGCACGCCGCTCATCGACACGCGCGTGCCGAAGTCGGTCCAGCTGAAGGCGCTCGAGGTGCTCGTGGCCCTTGGCGGGCCCGAGGTCGTCGAGCACGTCGTGCGCGGGCTCTTCAACGAGCACGGCGAGGTCAAGACGGCGACGCTCGCCGCCCTCGAGCAGCTGAAGAGCGATAAGTCCGTCCGCCCGCTGCAGGAGTTCGTCAAGCAGGAGTCGGACCTGACGCTCCGCGCCCGGGCCGAGAAGCTGCTCGAGCTCCTCTGAGTCGATCGGCAGGGCCCTTGAAGTTGAAGACGCCGCCGCCGGGACAGCCCGGTGCGCGGCGTCTCCGCATTTCGGCCTCTCACAGCAGGCCGCGCGACGGGGCGCCCGCGACCCAGTGCCTGTCGTTCTCGAGCCAGGCTGCGGGCTTGAGGTCCGCGAGCGCGTCGAGGGCCGCGAGGACGTCCTCGACCTG
>SYAK01000230.1 GCA_005788935.1 Pseudomonadota bacterium | reverse complement strand
GGGAACGACGGGGAGCAGCGGCCCGAAGATCTCGTCCTGCATGACCTCGGTGTCGGCGTGCACGTCGAAGAGCAGCGTCGGCGCGAGCTTCCGGCGCTCGCGCGGGAGCGGCTCGGCGCTCGGGTTGACCTCGACGACACGGGCCCCTGCGGCCGCGGCCCCGTCGCGCAGGCGGACGAGGCGGTCGTAGTGGCGGTCGGCGGCGATCGAGGTGTAGTCCGGGTTCTCGAGCAAGGTCGGGTACATGCGAGCGACCGCCGCGCGGAAGCAGGCCTCGAACTCGGCGAGCTGGCCTTCGGGGCACAGGACGTAGTCGGGGGCGATGCAGGTCTGGCCCGCGTTCAGCATCTTGCCGAAGACGACGCGGTCGACCGCCTGCGCCATCGGGTAGTCACGGTGCAGGATGACAGGGGACTTGCCGCCGAGCTCGAGGGTGACGGGCACGAGGTTCTCGGCCGCCGCGCGCATCACGTGGCGACCGACCGCCGTCGAGCCGGTGAAGAAGAGGTGGTCGAACTGAAGCCGCGAAAAGGCCGCCCCGACCTCGACGCCTCCCTCGACGACCGCGACGACGTCTGGCGGGAAGACCTCGGCGATCATGCGGTGAAGCGCGTCCGACGTCCGCGGTGTCATTTCCGACGGCTTCAGCAGCACCCGATTGCCGGCCGCGATGGCGTAGGCGAGCGGGATGAGCGCGAGCTGGACGGGATAGTTCCAGGGCCCGATGACGCCAACGACCCCGAGCGGCTGGGACATGATGCGGTTCTTCGCAGGCGCGAACAGGATCGAGGTCGCGCGCGACTCGCCCCGCATCCAGCCGCGGAGGTGCTTGCGGACGTAGTCGATCGTGCCAAGCGACGGGAAGATCTCGGCGACGGACGTCTCGTGCCGCGAGCGGTGGCCGAAGTCCTCGGAGATGGCGCCCGCAAGCGGCTCCTCCCAGCGGATGATGGCCTCCTTCAGGCGATCGAGCCAGGCGACCCGCTCGCCATAGGCGAGGCCGCCGTCACGCGCGAAGGCCTCGCGGAGACGGGTGAACGCGGCGTGAAGCTGCTGGGGCTCGGGGCTCTGCATGGCGCGTCTCCTCACGGACCGGGCGGGCGGGCGTTTTCGCGCGACTGACCTTGCTGGACTGCGCGAGGTGCCTAACATGCGCCCGCCGAGGTCGCGGGTAAAGGGGCAGCGCGCCCGATGCCCACGCGCACGCGTCAGCTGGGCGACCGGGCGGCGACGCACACCCGAGGGGCGCCGCGACGACAACGTCGACGCCCTGTCACGAGGAGGTCCGAGCCATGTGGGCCACCGTCCGACTCATCCGCGCGACGCTCGCCTTCGGGCTCATCGCGCTCGACTACCTCCTCCAGCTCGGCCTCGCGCGGCTCTTCCCGCGTTCAGATCGCGTCGACCGACGCTGGGAGCGGCTGCACGGGCGCAACGCCCGCCGTCTCTACCGCGGGTGCGTGCGGCTCCGCGGGGTCTACATCAAGATGGGTCAGGTGCTCTCGGTCATGGGCACCTTCCTGCCCGCCCCGTTCCAGCGCGAGCTCGCGGGGCTGCAGGACGCCGTGCCGCCGCAGCCGTGGCGGACCATCCGGCGCGCGCTGGTGCAGGCGCTTGGCGAGGACTTCATGCGCCACTTCCGAACGTTCTCGGAGACGCCGGTCGCGGCGGCCTCGCTCGGCCAGGTCCACGCGGCCGAGACCGTCGACGGCGAGCGGGTGGCGGTCAAGGTCCTGTATCCGAACGTGAAGACCATCATCAAGGTCGACCTGCGCGTGCTTGGCTGGGCGATGTGGCTCTACAAGCTGTTCGTCCCGATGCAGCAGCTCGATCGCGTCCTCGTCCAGCTGCGCGCGATGCTCGAGCGCGAGACCGACCTGGCCCAGGAGGCCCGCGCGCTCGCCCGCATGGCGGCCGATTTCGCGGACGATCCAGCCGTGGCGCTGCCGCCGGTCGTGCCTGCGCTCTCGACCGCGACGGTGCTGACGATGGGCTTCATGGACGGGGTCAAGGTGAGCGACAAGGCCGGCCTGCTCGCCCTCGGGCTCGATCCGCACGCGGTGGGCGAGGTCCTCGTCAAGGCGTTCTACCGCGCCATCTTCGTCCACCGCTTCTTCCATGCCGATCCGCACCCGGGGAACTTCCTCGTGACACGCGGTGACGCGGGCGCCCCACGGCTCGTCATCCTCGACCTCGGGAGTGCCGCCGAGCTCGACGACCGCCTCGCGAGCGGCATCACGCATCTCCTTGCAGGCTTCATGGCCCGAAACGACGCGATGATCGTGGCGGGCATGGAGAAGATCGGTTTCGTGGCACCCGACGGCGATCGGGCGCTGCTACAGCAGACCGTCTCGAAATACTTCGCGAAGCTCGCCGAGCTCAACCTCACCGACCTGTCCCAGGTCGACTTCCGGACCGCCGAGCGCTTCGTCGACCCCGAGCTCAAGCGGCGCGAGCTGCGGACGCTGATGCGCGCCCTCGCCTATCCCGAAGGCTGGTTCGAGGTCGAGCGGACCGCCATCATGCTCTTCGCGCTGTCGGCGAACCTCGCGCCGAAGCTCAACACGATCGAGGTCGGCTTCCCGTGGGTCATGCGCTTCCTCGCGAAGAACCCGCTGCCGATGGTCCCGCGGCCGACCGTCGAGGCTGCCGCCCACGCCGCGTCGCCCACCGGGACCGCCCACGTCGACGTGACGCCGCTTGGAGCCCTTGCCGAACCGGCGCCGGTCGGCCAAGCTCAGGGGTCATGAGTACCCGTCTTCTCACCGCCCTCATCGTTGGAACTGCAACCATCACGGCCGCCGGGTGCGCCACGACGCCCGCCGCCACAGGAGAAGGCCCCCTGGACGCGCCCGCCCCCGAGAGCCGACGCGACGCCGTCGAGGAGACGCGCTTCGGCGTGACGCTGCAGGATCCGTACCGCTGGCTCGAAGACCCGAAGCACCCCGACACGGTCGCATGGGTCGCGGCGCAGGACGCGCACACGCGGGCGGCCCTCGACGCGCTGCCGCACCGGGACGCGCTCGAGGCGCGCTTCGCCGAGCTCTTCTACCTCGACGCGGTGTCAGTGCCGTCGCGGCGGGGCGAGAACCGCTTCTACACGCGGCGGACGAAGGACCGCGAGAAGGCGGTCATCCACTGGAAGGCTGGCGCGGACGGGACCGAACAGGTCCTCATCGACCCCAACACGCTGTCGGTCGACGGCTCGACCTCGGTTGGCGGCTGGGTCCCGACCTGGGACGGCAAGCTCGTCGCGTGGAAGATCAAGGAGAACAACGCCGACGAGGCGACGATCCGGGTGCGCGAGGTGGCGAGCGGCCAGGATCTGCCCGACCGCCTCGACGGCGCGAAGTACGCGAGCCCGGCCTGGGCACCTGACAACAGTGGGTTCTACTACGTTCATTTGCCGTCCGGCCCGGACATCGCGGTGGCCGACCGGCCAGGCTACGCGGAGATCCGCTGGCACGCGCTCGGGACCGCGCAGTCGGCGGACCCGCTCGTCTTCCCGCGGACAGGGGACCCGAAGACCTTCGTCAGCGTCGACCTGTCGCGCGACGGGCGCTTCCTGTTCGTCGGCATTCAGTACGGTTGGAGCGCCAATGACGTCTATGTCCGCGATCTGACCAGGAACCCGGGCCTGGTGGTGCCGCAGGACACGATCGCTGGAGGGGCCGCGCAGGACGGGGACGACACGAAGGCGCGCTTTCATCGCGAGGCGCTCGCGCTCGGCTTCACGCCGATCGCCTACCGGAAGGACGCGCTGACGTCGGTCACCGCCCATGACGGCGTCTTCTACGCGCTGACGAACGAGAATGCCCCGCAATACAAGGTCTTTCGCATACAGCCCGACCGCCTCGACCCGAAGGACTGGGTCGAGCTGATCCCCGAGGGCGACGGCCCCATCGAGGACCTCGTCAGGACGCGCGAGGGGTTCATCGTGCACCGCCTCGCGGGGGCCTCGAGCCGGCTCGAGCTGTGGTCGATGGACGGGACGCGGCGCGGCGAGGTGCCGACAGGCGTCGGGACGATCACCGAGCTCTCGGCGCACCCGGAAGATAGCGAGATTTACTACAGCTTCTCTTCGTTTACACAGCCGAGCGAGACCTTCCGGGCAGACCTCGCGCGCTTTGGCACGGCCCCCGAAAAGTATTTTCAACTGCAAGTACCGTTCGACCCGTCGAAGTACGTGATGGAGCGTGTCAGCTACGCCTCGAAGGACGGGACACCCATCTCGATGTTCCTCGCCTATCGCAAGGGGCTCAAGCGCGACGGTTCGCACCCGACGCTGCTCTACGGCTACGGCGGCTTCAACGTGAACCTGACGCCGACCTTCGCGGGCTCGATCGCGGTGTGGCTCGAGCTCGGCGGCGTCTACGCGATGCCGAACCTGCGCGGTGGCGGCGAGTACGGAGAAGCCTGGCACCGGGCGGGGATGCGGGAGAACAAGCAGAACGTCTTCGATGACTTCCACGCCGCCGCCGAGTGGCTCGTCAAGGAGGGCTTCACGGCGCCTTCGCGGCTTGCGATCCGCGGCGGCAGCAACGGCGGGCTGCTCGTCGGGGCGGCGATGACGCAGCGGCCCGAGCTGTACCGGGCGGTCATCTGTGCGGTGCCGCTGCTCGACATGGTGCGCTATCACCTGTTCGGCTCGGGCATGACGTGGATCCCCGAGTACGGCAACGCCGACCTCCCGAGTGATTTCCCGTTCATCCACGCCTACTCGCCGTATCATCACGTGCGCGCGGACGTCCGCTATCCGTCGCTGCTCATGATGGGGGCGGACTCGGATGACCGCGTCGACCCGCTGCACGCGCGGAAGTTCACCGCGCTCGTGCAGTGGGCGCGCACGACGACCCCGGGCGGGCGCCACGCGCTGTTTCGCCTCGAGCGGAACGCGGGACACGGCGGCGGCGACATGGTGAAGAAGAACATCGAGAACTTCACCGACCAGTGGGCGTGGCTCGCGCACGAGCTCGGGCTGGATCTGGCGGCCTTCGCCAAGGCGCGGGCGGCGGCCGCGGGGGCCGCGGGCCCGTGAGCGGGCTCGACCCAGAAGGCTCGCCCGTGGGCCTCGCGGTGATGCGCGGGCTGCAGGCGAAGGCGGCGACCCTCGCCCACGAGAACGCCGAGCTGCAGGCGCTGGTCGCGCAGCTGCGGCACCTCGTCGGCGAGGCCTTCGCGGAGGGCTTCCAGGCGCGGGACCCTGACGCGGACGCGCCGTGGCTCGTCGACTGGCTCGGCTCGCGAGCGCGGGCGAGGCTCGACGTGCTCCGAGGCCACACGCACGGGGACGATCACGGCATCTCCGACTCAGAACACACACAGGGGTCACGAGCATGACGACATCGCATGCGGGTGAGTGGGACTGGATCATCATCGGCTCGGGCTTCGGCGGCAGCGTGTCGGCGCTGAGGCTCGTCGAGAAGGGCTACAAGGTCCTGCTGCTCGAGAAGGGGCGCCGCTTCGCGCCCGAGGACTTCGCGAAGACGAACTGGGACCTGAAGCGCTGGATGTGGCGCCCCGAGCTTGGGCTGCGCGGCATCTTCCAGATGTCGTTCCTCGAGCATGTGACGGTCATGCACGGCGTCGGGGTCGGCGGCGGCAGCCTCGTCTATGCCAACACGCTGCCTGTCCCGCGGGACGACTTCTTCGAGGCCCGCTCGTGGGCGCATCTCGCCGACTGGAAGTCCGAGCTCGCGCCGCATTACACGACCGCGAAGCGAATGCTGGGTGCTGCAACGAATCCGCGCGTGACGCCCGCCGACCGCGTGCTGCGCGAGATGGCGCACGAGCTCGGACGCGAGGGCGACTTCCACATGGCCGACGTGGCGGTCCACTTCGGCCCGCCGGGCAAGACCGTGCCTGACCCCTACTTCGGCGGGGACGGCCCGGCGCGCGTTGGCTGCACCCACTGCGGGGCCTGCATGACGGGCTGCCGGGTCGGCGCGAAGAACACGCTCGACAAGAACTACCTGGACCTCGCCGAGAAGCGCGGGCTCGTGCTGCGCTCGGAGACCGAGGTGACCGCGGTGCGGCCGCGGCCTGACGGCGGCTATCGGGTCGAGGCGTTGCTCGGGCTTGGCGGGAAGAGGCGCGGAGAGGTCTTCGAGGGGGCGCGCGTCATCTTCGCGGGTGGGGTCATGGGGACGATGCCGCTGCTCCTCGCGATGCAGGAGGACCCGCGCGGACTGCCGCGGCTCTCCGAGCGGCTTGGGGCCGCGGTGCGGACGAACAGCGAGTCCCTCATCGGGGTCATCGCGCCCGACCACGCCGAGGCGCTCTCGCGCGGCGTCGCCATCACGAGCATCCTGCACACGGACGACCACAGCCACATCGAGCCCGTGCGCTACGGTGACGGGTCGGGCTTCTTCCGGACGATGGTGCTGCCAGCCGCGCAGGGGGCGACACCCGCCGAGCGGCTCGCGGCGATGACGAAGAGCTTCATGGCGTCTCCGAAGGCGTGGGTGAAGGCCTTCATGGCGGAGGACTTCGCGCGCCAGAGCCAGGTGATGCTCTACATGCGGACCCTCGAGGGGACGCTGACGATGGAGCTTGGGCGAAGCGCGATGAGCGGCTTCATGCGCGGGCTCGTGACGCGCGTCGATGACCCGGCGCAGGCGCCCCAGGCGAACATCCCGGAGGCGCTCGCCCTCGCCGAGCGATTCGCCGAGAAGGTCGGCGGCGTCACCGCGACGCTGCTCACCGAGACGCTGCTCGGCGTGCCATCGACCGCCCACATCCTTGGCGGGGCCTGCATGGGGAAGACGGCGGCCGCGGGGGTCATCGATGACCACCACGAGGTCTTCGGCTATCCCGGGCTCTACGTCATCGACGGCAGCGCGGTCTCGGCCAACCCGGGCGTCAACCCGTCGCTCACCATCACGGCCCTCGCCGAGCGCGCGATGGGCTTCATCCCGGGGAAATGCGCGGCCTGAGGCGTGACATTCCTCAAGGTCGCGTGGTCGCGAGCGGCGGGAGGGCATCCCCGCGTCCTTCCGCCTGGGCGGCGAGGGGCCGCAGGCCGCAACGACGGGCATTGAGTGCTGTGGCCGGGGCGTGATAGTCTGTTGCAGTTCGGGCAACCCGGGCAGCAGCGGTGCGTGCGCAGAGGACTCGTCGGCATGTCGAAGATCGTTTCGGGGCTGTGCCCGTCCTGCGAGGGCGACGGCGAGGTCGGCGCTCCGTGCCCCGAGCGTGTCTGCGCACGCCAGTCGACCCACTTCATCCCGATCTCCGAGGCGCGCAAGGCCCTCTCCGAGCCGATGGGAGTCCGGGAGGCGCTCATCGGGCAGTTCGTCGGTGACTACCTGATCATCGGGCGCCTCGGCCGCGGGGGCTTCGGGCGGGTCCTGCTCGGGCTGCAGCGGCCGCTCTACAAGCTGAAGGGCGCCATCAAGCTCATCGAGTCGGAACACGGCGACAAGGCGCAGCAGCAGCGGGCGCTCGAGAAGTTCGAGTCCGAGGCGAGCGCCCTCGCCGTCCTGCAGAGCCCGCACATCGTGCGCATGCTTCAGTTCGGGTGGTTTCACGGGCGACCGTTCCTCGCGATGGAGTACGTGCCGGGCTCGCGCACGCTGCAACGCGAGATCGACATGGTGGTCGTGCGCCAGGAGCCGCTGCCCGACCAGATGCTGCGGCGCCTCGTGGACCAGATCCTGAACGGACTCGAGGCCGCGCACCGCGAGGGGATCGTCCACCGGGACATCAAGCCCGACAACATCATGCTGCAGGACGTGGTCGGTGACCCGTGGTTCGTCAAGCTCGTCGACTTCGGCCTCGCGCGGGTCCAGGAGGGGAACACCGAGACGAGCGCGGTCCTCGGGACGCTGACCTACATGGCGCCCGAACAGCTCGAGGCCCGCAACATCGGTCCGTGGTCGGATCTCTACGCCCTCGGCGTCATCACCTTCGAGTTCTTCACCGGGGTGCGACCGTTTTCGGACCGCGACACGCAGCGGGTCATCAGCGACAAGCTCGACCCGAACTTCGACCCCCTCCTCGCGGTCGCGCATCGGGACATCCCCGCCGAGGTCCGGGCCTTCCTCGCGCGGGCCCTGCACCGCTCGGTCGAGGCCCGTTTCCGC
>SYAK01000229.1 GCA_005788935.1 Pseudomonadota bacterium | reverse complement strand
GTGACGACCTCGGCCGCCGAGCGCACCTCGGAGCCAGCGCAGGCTGCATGGGCTGCGCACAAGGCGGTGGCGGCGGCGAGTGCCAGGGAACGGTGAAACATGACGGGCTCCGGCTGAACCGAGCGGACGCTCGAAAGGCGCCACCTTAAACGCGAACGGCCGGCGGATCCAGCGTCCGGACGCCTGTCTGTCGACTCAGCCGCAGCGCGACGCCGACTCGGCCGGAGCCCGCTCGGGGGCCGCTGGACCGGCGCGACGGGCGAGGCGCATGCGGAAGTCGACGCCGACCATTTCGCCCTCGACGAGGGGTTGCCAGACGTTGTCCCCCGAGAGCGGCTCGGAGGCGACGAGGAAGTGGTTCACGAAGCCAGTCGCGGTGGGGGCCTCGCAAGCCGGCCCGAGCGAAGGACAGGCGTCGCGGTCGGGACACCGCCCTTTCCAGGTCGACCAGAAGAGGTCCTTGCCACCGTGGTGGGCCGCCATGCACTGGCCGTTCGTGACCAGCAGCGAGAGCAGCGCGGGTGCAGAACCCGAGGCGTCGCACAGGCGGCGCACCGTCTCCACGGTCTCGGCGAGGGCGTTGAAGACCTCGTCGAGGCCGATCTCGGGCCCGCCCGGGTCCCCGTACTTCGACAGCTCCGTCAGGAACAGGAAGAAGATGTGCTCCGAATCGGTCTCGCCTAGGATGAAGCGCCGAAGTCGCGGCGCGACCGCCGCGACGAGGCGGTCGCGCTGGCCGGCGAAGCCTGGGATATCGCCGTTGTGGGCGAAGACCCAGCGCCCATGCTGAAAGGGGTGCGCGTTCAGGACGGTCAGCTGCCCCTGGGTCGCCTTGCGGACGTGCGCCATGACCGTCTGCGACGCGACGACGCCCGAGACGCGGCGGAAGATTGCGTCGTCGACAGCGCCGTTGGCGGCCTTCACGAGGTGCGGCGCACCGTCGATGTAATACGCGACGCCCCAGCCGTCGGGGTGGGCCTGGCTCTGGCGGGCGAGCGCGTTGTCAGCCGCGACGAGCGACCGGTGGACCTGGGACGGGATGACGCTGCGGAAGCCGAAGAGCCTGCACATGGTCCCATCATCCGGCCGAGCGGCCTTGCTGGCAAGCTTCCCCGTGCCACACCGCTTCGAGGCCGTCGAGCCGCCGCGGATCGCCCTCCCCAAGGCCGCGAACCGCATGGCGCTTGCAGCGGCGCCCGAACCCGTGCAGGGTCCCAGACCGCCATGCAGCACGAATCCGAACAGTCCGGCACGCGGACCACCACCATCGCGGTCCCCGTCGAGTTCTTCTGGGGGCTCATCACGGACTACGAGCGCTACCCCGAGATGCTCGACGAGATGAAGCACGTCCGGGTGCTGTCGCGAACGGAACGCGAGGTCGTCGTGGCCTTCACGGTCAAGGTGCTGCTGAAGTCCTTCAATTACACGCTCAAGCTCGTCGAAGAGCGCCCGAACCGTCTCACGTGGTCGCTCGTCGAGTCGGACACGCTGAGCGTGAGTAACGGCGGCTGGGAACTCGAGGCGCTCGGCCCGATGACGACGCGCGCCAACTACCGCGCCGAGCTGCGCGCGAAGATGTGGCTGCCGAAGGCCTTTCTGAACGCGCTCACGAACCTCAGCCTGCCCTCGATGCTGCGGCACTGGTCGCGCTACGCCGAGGCTCGCTACGCCGAGGGCCGCCGTCCCTGAGCGGGCGTCTCAGTCCTTGCGCGCCTGCCACGTCCACAGCGTCGTGCCGTCCTCGTCGATAGCGACGACCTCGAGCTCGGGGCCGCGCAACCTGACCCAGAAGAAGCCGGCCGAGGCGACGTGCTGGAAGCGAGTCCGGTCGGCGCGCTTGAGCTTGGTCAGCTTGGCGCTCGCTCCCGAGACGACGAAGTGGGTGTTCGGGCAGTCAGCGGTGGGTGCGAACCACTGCAGGCTATGATCGTGGCCCGCAAAGTAGAGATCGACGCGGTCACAGACGATGGCCTCGAGCCCGTCCCGCACGCCGTCACCCGAGACGACGGCCGAGAGATCGCCGAGGAAGCTGACAGCGGCCGCGAGGTCGGTGATGTCCTCCTCGAGCCCCTCGTAAGCGCCCGCGTCGCCGTGCGGCCCGTTGGAGACCCAGGGGTGGTGACCGAAGGCGATCTTCCAGGTCGCGTCCGACGCGTCGATGCGTCCGGGGATGGTCGCGATCTGGGCCGCGCTGCGGGCGGCGGCGCCGTCATTCTGGACCGACCAGATCATGTCGTTCGTGTCGAGCGCAAAGAAATGCGCGTGCGCTTGCCGAAAATCGTGGCTGCGGGCCGGCATGCGCCACTTGCTGCTGACCTGGCTGTAGGCCACCTGGACATCCCCGCGCTCGAACTCGGCGCCGGCCCCGCCGAAGAAATCCCCGAGCCACTGGGTCAGGAAGCCACCATTGTCGTGGTTGCCGAGGGCTGGATAGAAAGGCCCCGGCACGTCGCGGTAGGGGCTCTCGAACTTGGTCTCCCACTGCGCGTCGAGGACGTCTTCGACCCCGGCGTCGTAGATGTTGTCGCCGGTCATCAGGATGAAGTCGCAGCCGCGGGCGGCGCAGGCGTCCCGAAGGGCGACCGCGACCTTGCGCTGCGTATCGGACCCGGTGCCAGCGTCCCCGAGCACGGCGAAACGAACCTCCGGGGGCGGCAGCGGCGGCGCGATGTCGGGGGCCTCGGCGACCTCGGTCGCGACCGCGTCGGGGGCGGGCGGGACGTCGGGGACCATGACCGCGTCTGGCGTCTCGGGAGAGGCCGCGTCCGGGAGGGCAACCACCGTGTCGGCGAGGGCGGAGACGTCAGACTGCACCGCCTGCCGGGCGTCACCGCCGCAGGACGTCGCGAGAGCCGCGCCAAGGAGAAGGGACGAACGTCGCATGCAGACCTCCGCAGCCACCTTGCCGCTGCGCCGCAGGGCAGGCAAGCGCCGTGTCAGACGACGACACCAGGAACGAGCGCTGCGGCCGATGCGACACGCGCTCAAGCCGCTTCACGTCCCGGCACCTTCCGCTTGCCCCCCGCCGCTGGCTGCGCGACGATGAATGAGCGCTCACTCGGCACCTCGCGCCGGCCCGTCACCCGAGAAATCCCATGCAGACCTGGATCGGAACCGCCAGCTACATCGCGTCCCTGGAACTTCAGCGCATCGTGAACGCTGCGATTTCGCTCCAGAAGCCGCTGCTCATCCGCGGCGAGCCGGGCACGGGCAAGACGCTGCTTGCGAGCGCTGTCGCAGAGGGGCTCGGCCTGCCGCTGCTGACGT